>USJD01000233.1 GCA_900554835.1 uncultured Prevotella sp.
AATATCGGAGATTACCAACTTTTTTAGGCACTATTTCTTATCCCGAACTGAGGTATTAATGATTTCCTCTAGGGGCACTCTGATCTGTTGACATTTCTGCATCATGTATCAATTGCGCCAATTTATCCTTCAATAATTGTCGATCTGGTAAATACAGTTGATACTTTGTGACAAACAATTGATTCGTAATCCCCTGAAGGGCATATTCTACTGTTGTTTCGTCTTTGTAAGCACCAAGAACTATTCCTATAGGTTCTGTATCGCTTTCTGTACATACCTAATACCATAGGATCACGAATGATGTCAGCAGGCTTCTGCACTTCTACGCCTTTGTGGGCAAGAGCCAGTACACCTTCTTTATCTTTGCTCAATGCCAAACGATGAAAAAGCATCGATTTCATCTGCCGTTGTAACTCTCGAACAGACCATCGTTCTATCTCACACTGCTTGGTATAGAAGGATATTTCAAGTAGATCATCAGACTTCAGTATCTCAAAATAGTGGCTCCATGATAATTTGCATGACAGTGTCGTGCAATTTGGAAACGCAGCATAGAACTTTCTGAAATACTGAAGGTTATTTCTACCAAATCCCACAATCGGATAATTTCCATCTTATCTACGTTAATTTTGGTTATCTCTTGATTGCATTATGGGAGTTTCTTATATGCTAGATGTTTATTCTATATTTACTGGTCTTTCAAGTCCTTATCTACCATGGCGCAGACACAGGAGTCTGACCATACATTCTCTGCCGTTTCTACCATGTCGATAATGGTATAGATTGGCAGGATGATGCCCATGATGCCGATAGGAGCATTGATGCCGGACATCAGAGATAGGGTCAGGAAATAACATCCCATCGGCACTCCTGCATTACCCACTGCTGAGATAACTGAAATGAAGAGCCAGAGAATCATCGTAGTCCAAGGTAAAGGCATTCCTCCATTCTGCATCAGGAATAAGGAGGTTACGAGGATAAACGCAGCGCAACCATTCATGTTGATGGTAGTACAGATAGGCAATACGAAGCGAGAAACCTTATTGGAAACTCCCAGTCTATCTTCTGCTGTCTGCATCGTTACCGGCAACGTAGCAGCAGAACTCTTTGTAAACAGAGCCATTAACACTGCCGGCATCATCTTCCCCAATGTACGCACAGGATTCAAGCCTCTTGCCAAGAGGAAGAGTGGGAGGATGATGAAGAATTGAATGACATTACCTCCCAGGATAACAGCTACGTACTTTCCTAGAGAAGCCATCACGATACCCGCAGAGAACTGGGCTGAGAGTTGTGCTGCAAAGGCAACGATACCCAGGGGCAAAGCCCAGATTAATCCATGAATCAGCATGAAAAGCAGATCCTGTAATCCAAACAATCCTTTCATCACGACTTCTTTCTTATCGCTTGATGGCATTTTGGTTAAAGCAATACCTGCAGCTGCTGCCAAAATCAGTATGGAGAGTACATTTCCTTCGGCAAATGGTTTGATGATGTTGTTGGGTATTACCCCAAGAATATGGTCATAATAGCTGGTTTCTCCCAGCTTTTGGGGAACATCTGCCATACCGCTCTGTACCAAAACTGTAGGTAAGTTGCCTGGAGAAACTATGTTGTAAAGCACCAGTCCCACTGCTGCTGCAGCTATCGTTGTGAGCAGGGTGTAGGTGATGGCATGGCGGAATATCTTACCGGTATCTGCCTGATTGCCCAAGGATGCCAGGGTTGTGATGACAGCTAAGGCTATGGTTGGTACTGCCAGAAGCTGGAACAAGCGGGTATAGACCGTGGCGATGAAATTCATCAGGCCATCCAGCCAGCTGATGCCGAACATACCCAAAACTGCGCCTACTATCAAAGCGCCAATCCATAGCACCAGCTGCCGGGTTTGCTTATTCTTCACTCCTTTTTGCTTACTGCAGCCAGTATTGCTATCTGGCTGTCTATTTCCAATATCATTCATTGTTTCTACCATGATTTTAAACTATTATTTTTAAAAGGCAAAGGTATTATTTTTTATCCTTGTCAGCAATCCCACAAATATGGTATTTTGCGATCTCGCTATTTTTTTTCAGGCTATTCCTTTGCTTGTATCATTATTTTTTGTAACTTTGCCGAAAGAATTTAAAAAGGCAGCAATATGAAATATCCTATAGGAATACAAAACTTCGAAAAAATCATAGAGGGTGGATATGTTTATCTTGATAAAACAGATCTCGTTTATGATTTGGTACATGATGGCAATATTTATTTTCTGTGTCGTCCTAGACGATTCGGAAAGTCATTGCTCGTATCTACCTTGAAATGCTATTTCGAGGGAAAAAAGGAGTTGTTCAAGGGGCTTGCCATCGATAAACTTGAGAAAGATTGGAAGCAATATCCTGTGTTTCATTTAGATTTCAATGGCATTAATTTTACTGATGCAGGAATGTTGGATAAAACCCTATTAGGTTTTGTCGAACGACAGGAAAAAATATATGGGAGGGATGAGTTTGCAGAAGGATTGGGAAGCCGATTTGTATCTGTCCTCAAAGCTGCCCATGAGAAAACAGGTCTTCGTGCTGTTGTCTTGATTGATGAATACGACAAGCCTTTGCTAGATGTCTTGGACCAAGATTTGAATATTACAATCAATGGTCAGAAGAGAAAGTTGGAGGAATGGAATAGAGAAGTTTTGAAAGGTTTTTATTCTGTTTTCAAGGCAGCCGATGCCGATTTGCAGTTCGTTTTGTTGACTGGCGTTACCAAGTTCTCTCAGGTGAGTGTGTTCAGTGGTTTTAACCAACCTGATGACATCAGTATGGACGAGCATTACGAGGCACTTTGCGGTATTACGGAAGAGGAGCTGTATTCTACATTCGAGGAACAGATTAAAGTGATGGCTGTGAGATATAAGACTACAGAGGAGGGGATGAAATACAAGTTGAAACGTAAGTTCGACGGTTATCATTTTAGCTCAGACATGCTCGATATCTATAATCCGTTTAGTATCTTGAATTCTTTGAGCAAGAAGAGACTAAGTGACTTTTGGTTTCGTACTGGTACACCAACTTATTTGGTTCGCTTGCTTTCCCATTTTAAGGAGAATTTGAATGAGTTGACTGGTAAGTATTATCCAACAAGTAGTTTCGTGGATTATCGGGCAGATGTAGAAGCGCCATTGCCTATGATTTATCAGAGTGGCTATCTTACGATAAAGGATTGGAACATGAATATGGATTCCTATCTTTTGGATTTTCCGAATGATGAGGTAAAAAATGGTTTCCTTACTTTGGTGGCTACTAGCTATTTGCAGCCAAAAGAGTCGACAGATGCTTTTGTTTTACAAGTGGTGAGTGCTATGGACGTGGGCGATTGCCATCAGTTGGAGAATCTGATGACTTCCTTCTTTGCCAGCATTCCTTATAACCAGCGTCGCAAGGACGATGAGCGAGAGAAGGAGCGTTACTTCCAATATACCTTCTATCTCGTATTGAGAATGATCAGCTGTTTCACGGTGTTCATCGAAAAGCAGCAAAGCGAAGGTAGGGTAGATTGCGTGGTTGAGACCCAAAACTATATCTACATCTTCGAGTTCAAGCGTGATGGTTCGGCAGAGGAAGCCCTGAAGCAGATAGAGGATATGGGCTATGCCAGGGAATATGCAGCAGATGGCAGAAAGATTTATCAGATAGGCTGCAACTTCTCATCGAAGACGGGAACCATTGATGGGTGGAAAATGAAGTAGGTAATCTGTAAGAATGTCCCGAAGCTGAGGCGTTATGAAGGATGAGTTTTCTTTACATTAGCTTGGCTGAGATTCTCGTATTTTCAGACGCTTATTGTTTCTTTGAGAATATCGTAAATATGATGAGAAATAGCAATCTACTGGTAATCAGGTGTTTGTAATTTCTTGACAAGAAGATGCCGTTGAGGATAATCTATAGTTGTACGACTATAACTCTAGAGTTGTACAACCATAGCATGTATAGTCGTACAACTGTAACTTTATAGTCGTACAACTATAGGTCTTATTCTTAATATAGAGCAGAAAACAAGGATTTCCAGCCTCTCAATCCCCTTATTTTTATTGCTAGATTCAAAACTTGTAGGTATATGAAATTTGGTTATAAATATTGACGGGAGATATTTTTTGCAATTGTAGTCGAAACATTGTCTCTAGACACGATTAATGCCAATTCTTTGCAGAGTTTGCTGCAAACCTTGTAAACTTTGCAGAAACTAAGAGTTTGTACGGAGAGGGTACGGAGTTGGTACGGAGCGGGTCTAACAATGATTTTTTGTGGGATGAATTGCAAAAACATGGCAAAAAGTTTGGAAGATACCAGATATTTTCTTATATTTGCACTGTTTAAAGATAAGTGTTATGAGAACAGTTCAAGATTATATAGCAATAATTAGGCAAAATAGTTCCAAGATTACTAAAGATTTTGGAATCAAGACCTTGCGCATTTTTGGTTCCGTATCACGAAATGAGCAAACAGAGCAAAGCGATTTGGATGTTTGTGTAGAAACAGAAACTCCTAATCCATTTTTATTGGCCGACTTGAAAGAGTTTTTAGAGGGCTTGTTCAAGTGCTCAGTTGATGTAGTGCGTATTCACAAAAACATGAATCCTTTCTTTAGATCAAGAATAGAACGGGATGGAATCTATGCAATTCGATAAATATGTAGCATTGGATATACTTAATAGAGTACATTTTACTTTGAAGATATAGTCTTTGTTGACGATGAGACTCTTGCCAACTCGATGGAAGGGACAATAAGTGAACTTTTCTAATTTGTCCATCAGACCATGCAGTTGGTAAGTAACGTTCTCCGCTTTGCCATTGGATAGGTATATGTCGGAGTAGTTTCCATCACCTTTGATGAAAACAATGTCCTCGGAAGCAATCCTAATGATTTCGGTGCTATTTGTCAGCGTCAGATATTCCATATGATATTTTTGCAATTTACAGACAAAGATAATACAAACGAGCGCAATGAAAGCTAGTTTTCAAATTGTCGAGTGCAGCTTAACTTCTGCAAAGTTACGAGTTTTTATCAAATTACCAAAGTTTTGTGCAGGTTTTTTCCTCCTTTGAATCTTTCATGCAAAATAACGACAGAGTGTCTTGTCCTAGAAAAAGTTGACACAGTATAAATCAACTTAAAAATAATAAATATGGACAAAGACAAAATGGATTTAGCGTTGAGCATAGCTCGCAGTTATTAT
>USJD01000234.1 GCA_900554835.1 uncultured Prevotella sp.
GAGGGTTTCCCTATGGTGGTGTTGGAAGCCTGGGCAAGAGGTGTTGCTGTGGTAACGACTCCTGTAGGTGGTCTTCCTGATGTGATTGAAGAGGGAAAGAACTGCCTCACTTTCCCATTTGATGATGCTGATGCTCTTACCATGCAGCTACGCAAGTTGATGGAATCTCCTGAACTTTGCAGGGATATGGCTGAATATTCAAAAAGTTTCGGAGAAAGGGTGTTTGCTCCTGTTATGGTGAATGAGAGTATTGAGAAGTTATATGAGGAGATATTAAATGGTTAATCTTGATTTTTAAGTATCAGATTTGAGAAAAAGGTAATAGTTATGTCCGTTGCATCAACAGTATATGGTTATCAAGTTCAATATCTCTATACCTTGTATAGAATGTTAGAATCTGCTGATTCGAAAGAAGTATTTGTGCCTGAAGGAAGAGAAGATTTAGATATATATTTGAATGACCAAATTATCGAAACCGTACAGGTGAAGTGTTATTCTGGGACAATCGTGTATTCTGATCTGTTTTCCAAGGGTAAATCTACTTCTTTGTTTTCTCGTGGTAAAGATAGTTTAGATGAAAATTCAAATGTAAAAATATCATTCGTGGCGGTTGGACGTGGCAATGATAAAGGAGTGATTTCTGATAGATTGGCGAAGGTGTCCTCTCTTGTAAAGTCGCTCAAAAAAGAGGAAACTCTTCATTTGGATTACGCTTCTTCCAAGGAGCTTGCTGCAAAAATATTATGGCAGTCTAAATCGCAAGCAGAGTTGGAAAATTATGTTGAATCTGTTTTAAAGAATCGATTTCTATCTATTGACCCTTTAATAGTAAAGGATTACTTGGTTCAGTGGGTTTGTTATCTTGTGATAAATGAAAAGTCTGCTACTTACGATGATTTATGTTGTCAGGTAGGACAGATTATAGCGTTTTCTGTGCGTCAAAAGGAATTCTTTACTCAATTTGGACTAACAGTAATTCCACTTTTTCAGTCCGTTTGTCAGGAAGACGTTAATTCTGAAATATCTTATTATCAAGGTATATCTGCTAAGGAAATACATATTGCCAAAAATTATGATGTTGTCAGAGAAGAAAAGTTGCAACAACTCTATGAGAAGCTGGAAGACAATAATCTTGTTTTCATAACGGGTGTCTCAGGTTCTGGCAAAAGTAGTTTAGCATATCGTTATTTGAAGATTTGTGGTACTCCTTTACGATATGAGATTAAATATGTAAATCAGAATAATATATCGCAGATTATTGCCACCATCAAAGATATTTCGAAAGGCTTGAAGAGTGAAGCTTTTGTATATTTAGATGTGCTGCCATACGATACTTCATGGATTCAAGTGGTAAATGAAATAGAGGATACTCCTTTTGTTAAATGCTTAGTAACAATCCGGCAGGATGATTGGAATAGGTGTAAAAACAAGGTTAATGAGAAACTTCATTATTCTACTCTTGCTTTAGATTTAACCGAATCTGAGGCAAAGGATATCTTTGATCATCTATGCGATAGAGGATTGTGCCATATTGATATATTTGAAGAGGCTTGGAATGAATCCGGACATCCTCAAACATTGCTTGAATATGTGTATTTCCTGACACAAGGTGTTCCTCTAAGGGCAAGAATCTCTGAACAGATAGGAAGACTTGATCGTGTAAATGCCTCCTTGCTTCAGTATATATCTGTCTCGAATGTCTTGCAGGGAAATATCTCAGTGAATGCCATTCGGAACTTGTGTCATCTTTCTCCAATGGACCTGTCTCGATGTATAGACCAAATGAAAGGTGAATTCTTTGAGTATAATGGTGAAGGATTTTCTGATGTTCACCCCATTAGAACTCATATCATAGTTGAAGAGATATTTAGGAATTATAGAAATGGTTTAGGAGAAATTGGTATGGAATTATTCGAGCATATTAATGAAAACACAAGTCCTCTGTATCTTATGGCCCTTATAGATGAAGGAAAATATACTCCTGATTCTCTTTTACGTGAATTGGAGGGTAAGAAGATAAACTCTATGCAAGCGTATATTGTGGCAAGAACATTGGTGTGGTGTGGAGTTAAGCATTATATTGATAATAATCAAGCAGCGTTTGATTGGTTAAGACAAACTGCGCCTCTTTGTTGGCAATACTTAGTGCCTGTTAACTTTACGGAAATTGAACTTGATGAATCTGTAGATAAATTGTTCGGAAGCCAAATAGGTATTACGATGGATGATGTAAGAAAAAGATTTTCTTCTCAGACTGAGGTTTATTTCTATTTATGTAGATGGCTTGATAGTTCCATTTCTTTGGAAAAGCCTAAAGAGTGGCGTGACTATTTTTGGTTGGCAAAATTCTTAACGATATGTAATTTGCAGCTTTCTTATAAGCCAGAGTTTGCAGATTTTAAGATAGATGCTAAAGCTCCTGATAATTTGGAAGAGATGGCAGATGTTCTTCTTGGACTGAAATTGGCTGGTTATGATTCTCCCACATTTAATCACTTGGAAGAAAACTTCGTTAAGCAATTTCGAATCCAAAATAATATCTTGGAGTTTGAAATTTGTGAAAATGAGGTCAAATGTCTTACTTTCTTAGACTATTTTTCTGCAGGGAAACAATTTGGAAATGGAGATAGGGATGGGGATATAATGCATCGCATTAATATGCATCATATTGATTTGCTGAGAAAAGCATTTCCAAATGCAGATGTATATCATTCTGAGATAATAAAAGATGATATTTTTGAAGATATAGATTTGACTTTTGAAAAGCATATAAGTAGAGAAAAGTTACCGCTTGACGATATGCAAGAACCGCGCACAATGATGGTGCATTTGTATGAAAAAAGCTATGTTCTTCCTTCCAGAAAAGCTTATTGTGATCAATTGATAACTTTGCGTAAGCTATTTGTTGATGTAATAAAAGAATATTGGCAAGGCATTGATGACATTCATCGAATAGGAAAGGTGCGCAATGCCAAAATGGATCAAGTTTCTTATGATGTATGTGATAAGATTTTAAATACTCACATAGAGTTGCCTGCAACTGAAATAAATAGATTCGGATTAGGTTATGTAATTAACAAAGAGGAGGGTGAAGGCCAAAGTGCAAAAGATAATTTGAAGGAATTAAACTCCTTTTATTCTCATTATTCTACTGATTTGACTATCTTCTTCAGACAGTGTTATCAGCCTTCAAGTGGCTTCATCAATGATGTTCAAAGAATGACGATGATATTGCTGGATGCACAGGATAAGTTGAAAAAAATGCAAAGCTTATTTCATCAGGTTTTTGATGGTTATGTTGATGTCGTTGAGATCAAGCAACTTAATGAGAGAGAAAAACAGCAGATGACGTGCCTTATTGCTGTTTATAATTTGTTTGCTCAAAACCAGCCTTATATGTCTTGCAGGCAGTTATTAAAGCAGATAAAACCTAAGAAACTGACGGCTACTCAAACATTTGAAGTCAACGATGAGGTTATTGATAATCCGTCTCAAGCTATAGTTGACACTATTGAAGATTTGGAAAATCTTCGGAATATGCAATTGAAAGATATTTATAATAGATGCTCTCATCTTGATGACTTATCTACCCAAATTGTTGATAAGTATATAAAACGCTATGATGATACTATAGAGGGTATGAGAAATTGTGTTTTATAGTTAGCAGAATATTTCAAATAGCTTTAGAAAAGTGATTACGTATGATTACCAGAGAATGGTATTGTGTCTAACGGAAAGGAAAATATGATTATTACAAAGAAAAAACATTTATATTCATTGGATTTCATGAAATTCATGGCAGCATTGATGATTACCAATTCTCATTTCCAACCGCTATATGAGGGAGTGAACACTGCCTTTGCTACTTTTGGTGTGCAGGGTAATGCTCTGTTCTTCTTTGTGGCAGGGTATCTTCTGATGATGGGATTTGATAAACATAAAGGAGTGAGTTTTGTTGATTGGTTTAAGGGTAAAGTCAGGAGATTGTGGCCTGCAGTGTTTATCTGGGTGATAATAGCTAACTTGATTTGGGATGCTCCTCTGACTTTTGATAAACTGATATTGGGAAGTGATTATTGGTTCCTGCAAACTATCGTAATTTACTATGCTTTGTTCTATCTGTTGATAAGGTTTTTACCTGCAAAATGCCGATTCTGGGGGGGCAATAAATATATGTTTTCCCTCTTTGGATTGTCGGTAATTTGCTCTGTAGCTTATTTCTTTTTGATGCCTGTGGCTGAAGGATCTCCGTTTCATACGAGCTTTCATTTTGTATGCCATTTCAGCATCATGATGATGGGGGCTATGGTCTATGTTTGTCGCGATAAAATAAAAACGAAACATTGGGTATTGGATGTATGCGGTATGGCGCTTTCGTTTGTCTTATATTTCCTGATATTGGCTATTGGTAAGAACAAGACAGGATTGTTGTATGACGTACAGTTACTGGCGCTTATTCCGTTGCATGGCTTTGTATATTATGGGTATAAAGTGGCTTCGTATAAATGGACAGACAGGTGTTTCGGAAAGAGGTTTTTGGGTAAAGGAATCTCTCTGGTTGCTGGGCTCACGCTGGAGATTTATATCGTGCAGTTTATGCTTATCACTAATAAATTGAATAGTGTGTTCCCTTTAAACATTATTATTGTCTTTGCCATTATTTGTCTGGTAGCATATCTGCTAAAGGTAATGACCGCAGCTTTTCTATCTTTGCTATCCAAAGAGAAATTTTCTCTGGAGGTTTAATGAAAAATCTGATGTATGAAGATATTAATTAATGCATACAATTGCTCTCTTGGTATGGGAAATGATCCTGGTATGGCATGGAACGAGGTGAACAATCTCGCCAATAAATATGAGTTGTATATATAAAATGGACTTTTAGAAATCATGAATATTTTTCAGATATTACAAAAGATAAGTCTTGTGCCTTCGTATCTGTGGGACAAGATGTGGGCTTCTGTATGGAAGCGGTGCATGAAGCACTGTGGCAAGGGGGTATATATCCGCCCGATGTCGTCGGATATCAAGGGCTTGTGGAACCTGTCTGTAGGAGATGGTACTTCGATTCCTAAAGATAGTACTATCTATTGTACGGATGCAGCGTGTACTATTGGTAAGAAGGTGCTCTTCGGTCCGAATCCTACAATCATCACTGGTGATCATCGTATTGACATCTTGGGCAAATATATCGCGGACGTTACTGTGGAGG
>USJD01000235.1 GCA_900554835.1 uncultured Prevotella sp.
TCTTGCCGTGCCATAGTCGGAGGAAGTTAGTCTGAGGTACGAGGACTGTCTTTCTGCGACGACGGCTGAGTCTTATAGTGGATATTCATAAGGAGAGAAAAGCAAACGAATAAAAATACGTATTTTCTGAATTTAATTCAATAATGTTGCTTATGTAGCAATTATTTTCAGACATAACCAATGCTATCGAGAAAGAAGTTCAATCATACGACCTTCTACTCTCTTTTTGGTAAAGTCTTGTGGACTTTATTTCCTATGAACACATGCGGAAAGTCAATGCCCGTTTCTATGTCTGTAAAACTTGCCGTTAAATAGGTTTGCGGTAGCATGTTTATGCTTGACATGTTTGACAGAAGGTATGCAACATTATCGTTTTTTACCTTAAAGGTATGTTCGAAGGTTCTATTTTCTCCTTTTAAGTCGAAAGACAACATGGTTCCATTTTGAGATATATGGTATGTTCCTTTCATAATTGGTATGTCATTATATTTAAACTGCATGTTATTATAGCTAAAAGCGTAACATATGCTATCCTCACTTGCAACCAATACGAATAAGCTATTTGACCTTATATTGAGGTGGTTTCCTTCCTCCTCTTCAAAGTTCAACGTAAGAAATGGGAGAATCACATTTACCTCAATGCTACATGACTCGTTCGTGATTTTATCTCGTACGAAGATGTGAGTAGTACCTATTTCCTTGCCGATAAGAGTGATTTTCTGTTTGTCATTCTGAGCTGTAGAAATGTCCACTTTGTCGTTACCTTCAACAACAAAGTTTCCGCTTCCGCCAGTTATTATGAGGTTTGCCGTATCACCCAAGGATACCTCTGCATAATTTTCTATAGTCAGAGGCTGATACTCATTTTCTTTATTGCTCTTACATGCAAAGAAGCATAACGCAACTAAGATAACACCTAATATACTATATATTTTCATAATTTTATAATATATGATAAAGAGGGAGCGTCTTGTATAACGCACCCTCTTAGCTGGTTGTTTTATTTCTTTCTTACATTAGGATAGAGTTTCAAATCCTGGTTGTAATGTCCGTTGTACGAAGTTTCAAAATCCAGATTGGTGGTGTTTCTATCCACCATATAGTACCCATCCTCGCTGCCGCTCCATCCAAAATTCGCATGGATGTATGTGTCGTTTTGCTTTACAATGATACGGGTGGTCGTTGTTCTTCTGCGGATTTGATAACCGTCAAGAATCCAGCAATGTCTTCCTCCGACACTAGAACTTCTTGTGCCCGCTTCATATGCTCCTGTAATAATTACGGGATACAATTTGTCAAGCGATTCTACAATTCGTCCCGCATCCATAGAATATCCAGCCCACTTACTTCCGGAATCAAAAGTGATGCCAAGTCCACTAAGGTAGCTTGAGGCATTGCTTATTTTTGCACCACCCTCTCCATTACTCCATTTTGTTTGAATTCCGTGAGCAACATGGTAAAATAAATTTGAAATCTGTGTTTTTAAAGATTCACTTCCATAATTACTAATTTGCGAGGATGCCTTCAGTGCACTCCAATTAAGCGAAACACCATTGACAGTAGATAAACATTCGTAAAATGCAACTATCTGAGCAATAGCAACAGCGGTACATCCTACAGCGTTTTTCCCATAATATGGCCAATTTTGCATTTCGGATGCTGTTGTCTCGTCCATAAGATTGTTGTATGGCGCACACTGATTCCACTTTGTGGTGATAAGTGGTGTCACTTGCTTTAACAATGTGCCCTGAGGATCGGACGTAGCAACCGATCGAGTAATACCCTTTTGAACTTCGATACGGTCTTTTACCCCCTCAAAAGTAAAACTACTGGTTCCAATCTTTGCAGATATTTTAGCTTTAGCACTTGCTCGTAAAGAATCTATAACAACGTCTACAGCCTTCACTTTACTTATCAGCGAACGCTGAGCTTCTTTGAGCATCATAGCTGCACCTTTGTTGGTGAGGGTGTCATTGAGAGAGCCATGCTCAACATATGCTATGACTCCAGGGACTCTTTCGTCTCCAGAAACGATAGCATAACCAGCATCGTCACCTTCGTTTAGACTTACCTCATAGAGAGGAATCTGTTTTCCGTTACTATAAGAGGAGAGGGAAAACTTCTTCACAATTGTCGGATTGGCAGCGATAGCTCTAGTGGAATTGCCTGTTGTAGAGAATTTGCTTACCATATCAACAATCTCATCTTGCGTCATCTCTAGTTGAGAATCTGGTACAATACTTGCATACTCTTGTTGTGTGAGGAGAATGGAACTTTTGGCATCGTTGGCGATGTTGTCGTCAATATCAGAGCAAGAACTCATCATTCCAGCCACACAAAGAGCAACGATAAAAAATTTCTTCATTGTCATTGTTGTTTTAAAATTTATATTCAAAATAGTATATAGCTATATAACTCCTTATCAATGCGTAATATGGAATTTTCCTTTATAAACCAAATTGCCCAAAACAATCATGATAGTATAATTGCCTATGGGCAAATCTTCTGTTTCAAGAATACTATATGTGCGTCCTTCTACAATACCATTTGTATTTGATAAAGGAACTCCATACTCATCAGAGATGTAAATTGCGTACTCTCCAGAATAACGACTTATTTCTACAGTAACATATGCAGACTCTTGGTCAACCATTACTGAAGGAATAGCACTGCGTGCACCACCATGTTGCCGCATCCCATCCATATGGGTCTTTATGCCCTTTGCTGTAGAGGGCAATGTTGTTAGTAACAACAATAATGTAAAAATGATAATTTTCTTCATACTGATTTCGTTTGTTGTTAATTTCGGTGCAAAGTTACGTCAATTCCAAACACTCAGCAAAGAAGTTGGGTCTAATTCTTTAATTTTTCAACATTTTTATTATATACTGATAATCAACGTATTATATACCCCCCTAGAAAAAATGGAGGTCTAAATTTGAAGTTTTGCTACTGATTTTAGTAGTTTTCCATGAATTCTCGTAGAGATTTTTGTTCTTTTTCTATGCCTACTTTTGCCTTGTAGAGAAATAGTTTCTGCTTAATTGCTTTCTCGCTGATACCATAGATTAGTGCAAGTGCCTTCTGTGGCATTTTAAGACGGAGCAGCATCATCAGTCGTAGGTCTTTCTTCGTCAATCCCGAGAACTGCGCTCTTAATCTTGACACAAAGAGATTCTCGACACTATCTAAAAACACTTCTATTTCATTCCAATCATCTTCTGATATGAGTATATGTTTCTCTGTCTCGTTTCTCATGGACTCGATCTTTTCCATTATATCAATTTTCTTTAGAAGAAAATTCCTCATAGTGCAAATTTGAATATCTCGGTGAGAGAGTTCTTGCGCATGGAGCTGTTCTGCCATTGTAGCCTTTTGTTTTGCTTGCTTCTTATTGGTATTATATATGTAGAGTACAAAAATGATAACAATTAGTGCCAGTACAACCGTCAATACTGTTGCAGCTTTTTGCGATGTAATCTCACCTTGCAATCTTGCTTCTTCCTTTTCTTTTTGCAGAACAGAGACATAATAGTCATTTTTGACTTGCATGGTTGTACAGTACATTTTGTCTAAATAGTAGTTTGACGAGTCAAGGCAAACAATAGCCGGTTGTATTTGTCCTTCTCTTATTGCCGCCTTACATCTGATATAATAAATAAGGTGTCGGCTAGCATGAGAATCTTTACTGACCTTTGCAAGAATATCTTTTGCCTGTAGCGTTGAATCAACATCACAATATGCATCTGCTAGGGCAAGGGCGTTCGAAGTATCAAACATCGATTTCCTATATAAATAGGCTTCCTTTGCACAAGTAAGTGCCTTTCGGTACATTCCTGCATCATGAAATAACCGCGACATATCTTGATAGACATCAGCTAAAACCAGGGAGTCTCCCAATTCTTTAGCCAAATTCAAAGCTATTTTACATTCTTTCAGGGCTATAGCAGAGCTATCAGCAAACTCAAGTGCCTCACATAAGTTCAACCTGAAGTAAATCTTATTGGCAAGTGATGCCGTCGTATCTCTTTCATATTTGTCAATAGCCATTCTTGCATGAAGCAAAGCTTGTTTGGCATCAGTCAGTTTCTCCACTTTAGAAAGCTTTTCCAAAGCAAGGCACTCCGTATGGATGTCGCCTATCTTTTCAGACGCTTTATATGAGCGATTCAGACAACGGATGGCAAACTCCGTGCTATCATTGAGCATATAGTATTTGCCCATATAGTATTGGCATTTTGCATAAAGGGAATCTTCGGGATGCTTTTCATACCAGTTGTATCCAATGCGAATTAGCGAATCTTCGTCCACATCCAACCCCGATTTATCCTGTGCCATTGTGTACACAACAGCGTACTTTGCCTGTTCTGACTTGCCAAGTTCCCTGAACTGCATGTTGTTCAGGAGTGCGAGGGCACTATCCGGGTGTTCTCCTGACAGTAGCAATGCTTGTGCTATCGTGGTATTAGGCTTGTGTTGGCAAGACGACATAAACACCAAAACCACAATAATCAATGAACTGATGTGAATATAAAAATTTTTCATGACTTAATTCCTTTATGTTTTTTGTCTGCAAAAATACAAATTTTCCGAGAAATACGACAAGAAATAAGGTCTAAATTGCCAATCTATAATCATAGCGATTATCTTGTTGATACACAGCAGATTATTTGTGTTTAACTGCTTTTTACAAGTCTAAATTTTAGTTTCGGTAAACACAAAAGTGACTTTTATGCCTGCGATTAGTGAAAAATATGCGGTTAAGGTCGCCTCTTACCAACAAAAGATATTTTTGTCATCTCAAAAGAAATTTTCAGTGCAAAAAACTACCTTAGTACTGAGCGCTCCGGTTTTCAGATTGATGAACAGCCATTCGCCCATGAGCAGGTTGATGTGACTGATGTTGCGTTTCAGCGAAAGCAGCGATTGCTTGTCCCAGTTTACATACCATGCAGCTCTGATTCCCATGCGCGGATCGTTCCACTCTCTGAGATATTTTTCGGTAAGCAGGCTACCATTTCCTGTAAAGCGGGTCTTTCTGGCCGATGCCTCGGCATAGGCGTTGTGCATATTCTTCTCGTGAAAGAAGCGGCGAAAGGATGAGAATATGCAAACCAAACAGAACATTCAAAAAACAGGAACCCTTGCCACATAAGTTTGAATGGATTGAAATGGAAAT
>USJD01000236.1 GCA_900554835.1 uncultured Prevotella sp.
TCTCTTTCCAATCTACATATAGCAATACCAAGTTATGAAGGCCTAAGGCTTTCATATTGCTATTATAAATAACGTCAAGGCATAAATCCAAAAGATTCTTGTCCTGACAGTTGTCTGCTTCCAATAAAGAGCGGACATTCAATTTCAATTTTTCAAGTACTTCTTCATCAATGATTCCATTACTGTCCACCAGATTGCGAAGAAGCTGATACTTATCAATCGTTTCAAGATGCAGGTCGCTTACTTCAATAGAGCGAGTACCTGATTGGTTTGCTTGAATTTTATACATAATATTCTACATTTAAAGGGTTATTATTTTTTTTATCATTTTCAGATTTGCTGAATGCATTGACTTGTCGAATATATCAGAAAACAGTATTATTACTTGTTGTCAAGTAAATACTTGAGAATACCAGACATTAACTGTCCGCGTGTCTGCTCATTCTTGATACACTCGAATGGGAAGCCCATAGTAAATGAACCATACCCATTGCCATTATATCCTACAGCTGCACTTGCTCCATTTATATATTGCATTGTGCAGATAGCCCCATCAATTGGAGCAAGAATATCTGGGTGTGTTGCAGCGTAGTGCTTGTCATTCAATGTGTCGTAATAATCAAAGTTCATTCCTAATCCGTTAACCATCGGTGTGGCTTTCAGACTGTCTGAAACCTGATATTTCACCTTCAGGGTGTTAGCCAGGAAATTCTTCTCTTCATCCGTTTGCATATCGCTTCCGATGTAGGAGCCGCTCACCAATAACCGTCCTCCATGATGCATGTAATTCTCAATCTTATTGATCATGGTAGGGGTAAAAGATTTGTAGTATTCAGGCGTGTAGCCATCATATCTTTCGAGTCCATTGATCAAATCAACTATTGAGTACTTGCCCATATTTACCTTACCCGAAAGGATGGCTTCGCTGGAGCAACTGGCAATACTATACAGATTAGAAGTAGCAATTGCTCTGGCATGTTCTACTGGATAATTGAAATCATTACCTGCAATCATTTTTCCAGCCATTTCGTCACCGCAGTACCCAAGTCCATCAGCAGTCATCACGCCCATTTTAGAACGTTTGAAAACTCTCTGCTTACCATTCCATCCAGCATTCAGGCCATAACTTACTCCTGGATCCTGATCGAAATCAAAGCCTTGTTCTGCTTCATTATCTATCACTTGAGGTGCAGCCAAACGATGGAAGTTGTTGACTATCAATATGGTATGGCGAGCTTTCGGATTGTAGAGAGCAGCCAATGTCTCAGATGGAAAACTTTCTCCACCTTTGTTCAATGCGGTCACCTTAAAGCTATACGTCTTACCAGGTTCCAGTTTGATCTGGCAGGCAGCAGTTCTGATGATTTGCCCATTATCAAAACCACCCCTTCCTTCTGCTATATACAAGACATAAGAGGTAGGAGTTGCTGTCGGTTCTGTTTTATCAGTCTGCGGACTCCATGAAAGAGTAGCTATTCCCTGATTGTTCACTTCTACAGAAAAGTGATTTGGAGGCAAAGGTTGAACCGTATATTTCTTGCCATGATTGGAGGAAACATATCTGAGGATGGTCTTGTATAGTGAACGAGCGATGGTGAATTTAGCCATTGGATTCTGAGCCAGTTTCATATCTGGGAAACTCTGATGAGAGAGAGTTTCGATGATGGCAGAAGGCACTTCTGGCAATCTTGTTTCAGAATAATTTCTGTCCCAAAGATAGCGTTCTCCAAAATCACCATATTTAGATCTCATGTCTGTAACGAGGTTCTTCAGCAATGCCTGGGCAAAATCCTTGGATGTAAATCTGGAAATACCCGTATTCAATTTCTCATCATTGAAGTTGGTTGTGCAAATAGCCAAAGATCCATATACAGATTTGCCGTCTGGATTGTATCCCGCATCACTATGAATGGCAAGCGATAATTCAATAGGTACATTCTTGCCGTCTTTAGCAGGCATATAGACACTACCACCACCCAGCCAGTTGGTCATGAGCGAACGGGTATTGATATCATCAGCATAATCGTTTTTGCCCTTTCTTCCTCCATAAACAGAGTAGGGAGCACCTGCCCATTGTGCGTAGTATCTTGCCCCTTCCAGACAACGGGGAAACCCACTGTTGTAATCGCCACGAAGAATATTTCCCATACCTCCTCCAAATCTTACAGCATCACTTGTCACGATACCTTTGGAAGAAGCCTGATTGGTCACGACTACACGATTGAACTCATTGCAACCTTTATCGAAATCAAATGTGCCCAAATAGACCCATGTGCTGCCTCCCATTCTCTGGTTGACTGTAAATTCCGTAACCTGCCCTTTGTGGAAAACGAGATATTTTGCATCCTTCACACTTTTAGGCAAAGTCTGATAACTTACATAGACAGCATATTTACCCGCTTCAGGAATATTTGGCTGATAGCTGATTTCACTGAAATTCTTCTTTTTAGTGGCTTTAGCCTTTCTGATGGAACCGTCAGTAAAAGGATTCTCCCCATCATTGTAGAGTGCCTTTTTAGCAGCAAATCCAGGTTCCTTACCTGTTTTCCATTTCTTTCCATTTACCGTTTCTTTGTAGTAATTGGCTTTGATAGGATCATCATTATCAACTATGATTTCCTTTTTTTGCCAATCTCTTTCACGCGGAGTGAAAACGATGGCACCGGCATTCTGAAGCATCGGAATCAGATAAGGGATAACGATGGTTTGCGTGAACAAATCCTCGGTAGTACCAAAGAGATTTGGACGTTGCCATTTCCAGCGTTTCTGATCATTATCATAATATCTGCCATGCGATGCCCATACAGAAAGATGGCGGTTCTGCAATCCTTCAGTAATAAAGTAAGGACGTGATGCATTAAAGACCCAGGGATCATCTGTATATTCGATGTCTCCCCAGGCCCTTGTATTGCCTTCAAGATATTGCGCATTTGCAGTTACCGGCATCAATAGCCAGCAACTGAATGCCCAATATTTAAGATATTTACTCTTATTCAATTTTTTACCTCTAAGTTACTACTAAGCTAACTTATTTCTAAGTTTACTAGCCTTACTTATTTCTAAGTATTGATATTTACTTTTTGACTTCAATCGATATTCCCGATAGTGAATTTCTCCGGTTTTTTACCCTTGAAGTCCTTGAAATAAAGTTTGATTTCGCGCATGTCCTTATCTACATCGCCTGATGGAATGAGCTTCTTGGTACACTGAATGAGCTTTTTTTCATAATCAGCACCATAGAGCAGGATAGGAATATTAGCCTTCTGTGCAATGAAATAGAAACCTTTTTTCCATTCTGGATTAAGAGAACGGGTTCCTTCAGGTGTAATGCAAAGCACGAAAGACTTTCTCTTTTTAGCCTCTTCAGCCAAATGATCAGTCATGCTCGTATGCTTACTTCTCCAGACCGGAATACCACCCATCTTGCGGAAAATAGGACCGAGAGGCCAGAAGAACCATTCCTTTTTCATCAGAAAATTACACTTCATACCTTCAGCCTTGGCAAAAGCCTGTCCAAGAAACAAATCCCAGTTGCTTGTATGCGGAGCTAAGCATATAATATACTTTTCCGGCAGATCAACCGTGATATCCTTTTTCCACCCTAATTTCTTATATAAAATCCAGCGACAAAAATTCTGTAACATATATAATAATGTATAGGACTAAGCGAGATTAGCGATTTGATCAATAATCTCACAAACTTGCTTGTTGAAATCAGAGACAAGATTCTTATAATATACGGTCTGTTTCATACCTGGTTCCGGATGAGAGACACGTTTGATGAAATTCGTATTGGTCATAACAATGACAGAAATGATGCCGTCCACGTCTTCTTGCTCTGGTTTGCCATTATACAATGAGGCAGCTACGCACTCAGCGAAGAGTTCGCTGGTGATGTAATTGATAGTGCGTTTTAAATCTCTTTTATTAGCCATAATGTTATTCTTTTAAATTTAAAATTATGAAATGAATGCTCAAAGATAGCAAAAATCTTCGAAAACCAAGCATAAGTAACGAAAAAAAATACTGATTAACGCAATTTTAGCTTTTTTCTTTCATTATTTCGCAAAAAAAAGTTATTTTTGCAGTGTTTTTCAAAGTTTTTGTAGTTTCAACTTTTAAATATTAAAGAATAATTATGGAAAAAAGTGCATTGCAAATTGCAAGAGCTGCTTATCAGCCAAAGTTGCCAAAGGCTCTTCAGGGCCCTGTTAAGGCAGTAGAGGGTGCAGCTACACAGTCAGTAGGTAATCAGGATGAGATCAAGGCATTGTTCCCTAATACATACGGAATGCCTGTCATCACTTTCGAAGCTGGTGAGGCTAAGGAACTCCCTTCTTTCAATGTAGGTGTTATTCTCTCTGGTGGCCAGGCTCCTGGTGGTCACAACGTGATTTCTGGTCTTTTCGATGGTGTAAAGGCTCTCAACCCTGCTAACAAACTTTATGGTTTCATTCTCGGTCCTGGTGGTCTCGTTGATCACAACTACATGGAGATTACTTCTGAAATCATGGACGAGTACCGCAATACTGGTGGTTTTGATATCATCGGTTCTGGCCGTACCAAGTTGGAGAAGGAAGACCAGTTTGAGAAGGGTATCGAGATTCTTCGCGAGCTCGGTATTAAGGCTCTCGTAATCATCGGTGGTGACGACTCTAACACCAATGCTTGTGTACTTGCTGAGTACTATGCTGCTAAGAAGTATGGCGTTCAGGTAATCGGTTGTCCTAAGACTATCGACGGTGACTTGAAGAACGAGCAGATTGAGACTTCTTTCGGTTTCGATACAGCTTGTAAGACATATTCAGAGCTCATCGGTAACATTGAGCGCGACTGCAATTCTGCACGCAAATACTGGCATTTCATCAAGTTGATGGGTCGTTCTGCTTCTCATATCGCTCTTGAGTGCGCACTCCAGACTCAGCCTAACATCTGTTTGATTTCTGAGGAGGTAGAGGCTAAGGAGATGTCACTGGATGACGTTGTAACATACATCGCTACTGCTGTGGCTAACCGTGCTGCTGATGGCAACAACTTCGGTACTGTTCTCATCCCAGAGGGCTTGATCGAGTTCATCCCAGCTATCAAGAAGCTCATCGCAGAGTTGAACGAGGTTCTTACAGACCCTGCAACAGGCGAGAGCCGTGAGTTTGCAAGTG
>USJD01000237.1 GCA_900554835.1 uncultured Prevotella sp.
ATAGCCGCTGCGCTTATCATATTTCAAAGCATCCGTCAATGTAGAAGCATTACAACGGAAGGTGAAATTATAACTTGTATAAGGCGAAAGCACCACCGAACAACTCATATTGAAGCAGTGGAGATCGCGCTGCAAGCTTGCAGTAGTCATACTCATTTTATGATTGTCGAAATCATAACCGGATGAGAAACTGATATTCCAGCCATCACTCAGTCTTACGTTACCACTCATATTCAATGTCTGAGTAAACTTGTATGGATAGCGCATAGACTCCTTGTTGAACTTTTCCTTGCGCGTATCCTCACGCATGGTAATACCATAACCGAAGGTCAGCGACCAAGGCATCTTGAATGCCATGTAACCATTCGAGTCAGTCTTAGCCTTACCACTCTTCTTCTTGGCAGCAGTCTTTCCCTTCTCCAAGGTATCGTCCACATTACTTTCTATATCAGTATCCAGACCATCCTCATCCTGGTCCTTACGCTTACTGTCTTTCTCTTCATCATCACTCTTTCCACTAAACAGTTTTGCAAGTTTCTCAGGTGTCAGCGTGAAAGACAGGTTCTGCGACATTCCCTGGAATCGGCCGAATCGACCTCTACCCCACTCTGTATGAGTACCGACGTATGGATTTCCCTGTTCGTCCAGTTCATAAGCATAGGTAGCAAAGACTGCATTCATATTGAACGTATAGTTCTTCCACCATTTCAGACGCAGATTGATATTCATATCGCTCCAAGGTCTTACCTTAGCCGCCATATTGTAACTCATATTGATGTCAAACGCATCTATCAGACTGATTTTCTTGAAACCGGTAGAGTCCTTATCACTCTTGACCTTCATCTCCAGGTTGTTGCCTAAAGAGAAAGAGAGGCTTCCGGTCTTTCCCTTACCAGGCACACCATAAAGTGAATTCTGGTATGGAGAATAGCTGACGAGTGAAACGTTACCATCGGCATCCGTCTTCTGATAAGTTTCCCAATAACCATAACGGGAAGCACCAAAGTCAGGCGCATAACTGAAGCTTACGGTTGGCGTGATGACATGGCGGATGGCCTGTATCTTATCACCGAACAATTTGCGATTAGGCACCCAGAATCCATAGAGTTTGGTGGACATACCCATACTCATGTTCCAATTATAAACATTGTGGAATCCATAGGTTGTATCGCAAACCTCCGTCTGCTTCTGTTCATCCCATGACTTTGTCACCTTATTGGTGTACATACGGTCAGAGAAGTTGAAGCTTGGATTGATGTTGATGTACTTGAAGAGCGTGAACGAAGCACTCACCGGAATCTGATGCTGCCATGCATTTCTCCAATCCTTGATGATATTACTCTTCATGAACTTGTCTTCCTTCGTATTGATCGAGTTGCTGATATGTCCAGTATAACTCATCGCAATCTTCTCATACCATTTCTCATCACCCACCATCTTCTTTCGGCGGAAAGGATAGAAACGGGCTATGGAAATATTGAGGTCAGGAAGTGTCACAGCCAAACTGGAGTCACGCATATTCTGCGAAAGGTTGGCAGTTGCACTGAGCGACAGACCGATACTTGAGAATCCTGTACTCCAACTCACAGAAGAGGTACGCGTACTCTGCGTCATCGTCTGCGGATTATAGAGCGAGTTGAGATTGTTGCGCTCATAGCTGGATGTGGCAAAGTTGACACTTGCCGACAAAGAACTGAAAGGATTAGCCTTCGAGTCCTGTCGATGGCTCCACTGCACCTTGAAACTCTCCTGCTCAGCAAAGTCAGGCATTCCCTTGTCACCCGTCTTCGTATCCTGGTAACTGAAGAAGAAACTTCCCGAGTACTTATAGCGTTTGCGGTAATTACTTGCAGCAGAAATACCCCAGGAGCCCTTCGTGTAGATTTCACCCAGGAGTTTCAAGTCCCACTTGTCATTGACGGCAAAATAATATCCACCATCTCTGAGATAGAAGCCACGGTCGCTTTCATCACCATAGGTAGGCATGATAAAACCACTACTGTAACTCTTGGTAAATGGGAAGAATCCGTAAGGAATTGCCAAAGGCATCGGCACATCGCACACCACGAGATAAGCCGGTCCGAAAACCACATCCTTACCCGGTCTCACTTTCGCTCTGGAAAGAGAAATATAGAAGTCAGGATGAGGATCATCACAGGTAGTATATCTACCATGTTGCAGATAGATCGCTCCCGTAGAATCACGTTTCGATCGGGCACCCGTCAGGAATCCATCCTGCTGCTCTGTATATACATTATTAATAAGTGCCTTCTTACTCTTGAAATTGAAGGCTATCGTATCCGTATCGTAGGTATCAGAGCCCATCTTGAATACCGGTTTACCCTTGACGCCACCTTCAGCAGTAGAGTCGGCAGTACCCGTAGCCTTCACATTGCTCTTGTCGATGTCCATGGTAATCTTGTCGCTCGAAAGATCCATGTTGGTATATTTCACATTGGAATTACCATAGAGATGCGCCACCTTATGGGGAGCATCATAGACGAGGGAATCCTCCGCCGTATATTGCACCGGCGCATCCACACCACCGGATTTCTTGCGATTCAAGCTATCCAGTCGGATACTGTCATCGACCACTTTATTATGTTTCCATATAGCCTTCTGCAGCGAATCCATCTGCAGGGTATCATTAGCAGCGTCCACCTCGATTTCATTGCCTAAGGAATCCACCCATACAGAGTCTCCCACAGCCATAGCGGTAGAATCAGCCATAGTCTTCTTCTTTTTCTTAGAAGGCATACCCGGATTGGCCACCATCATGCAGACAGCAGCTAAGAGCAGTACAGCTATAGTTGATTGTTTTCTCATTCAATATCTTTTGAGAAGTTATATTTCAAACAATTTCTCCCATTCCTGGAAGCGTTTCACTCCTTCTTCGCCAAATTTAGCGAGACTTTTCTCTGCCTTTTCTATCGACTTTTCCCTGTCGAGATGGGTTTTGCTGAAAAACTTATCAGCATAGCAAATCACCTTTTCCTCCATTGTTTCGGGAAGGAAATCCTGATGAGGCAGCGGCAGATTCTGCTCTACGATTTGCTTACATGTAATGCCAGCCCCCGTATGGCGTTCGCATACCCGTGCATGGCGTTCATATCCTTCTTTGCGCAGGATTTCAGCTCCCAAACGGCCATGACAGATGTATGGATGAGACCCAAAACACTGTATGCCAGGAGCATCCGTCAGGAAGATTCCCAAGTCGTGGAGCATAGCTGCTTCCTCGATAAACTGGGCATCCAGCTGCAATTCAGAATGATACGAAACAATCTGTAGCGCTTTTCGCGCTACAGATTGACTATGTGTAATGAGGATATGACGAAGTTCATTATCCTCAGGATAATACTTATCTATAATTGCTTGATAATCCATCATTATTCTGCGTTGCGCTCAATGTAAGCGATCACATCACCCTTGCGGATTTTGCTACCCTGCTTAGCATTGATTTCTACGAGTTTACCACCAAGAGCTGCAGGAACGGTCTCAAATTCACCCCAAGGAGCAAGAATGTAGCAGAAAGCATCACCTTCCTTATATTCCTTGCCGATGAATGGCTCTACTGCAGGCTGGCACTCACCCTCGCCCTGGAACTCCCAGAAGATCTGACCTGCTACTGGTGCTACGATTGCATCAGCCTTGGCATGCTTGAATTCTGCGAGCTGAGCTGGAGTCAAGGTGCTGCCGATCTTAGCATCCTTAGCCTTCTGGAGATCTGCCAGGAAGTTCTTCTTAGCCTGACCGCTCTTGAAGTTGCGATACTGCTCTGGGTGCATAGCGAGCTCGAAGAGTTCCTCATCGTCCTCTCCATACTCCCAACCGTTCTCGTCCATCTCCTTCTTGAAGTCGTCGAGTGCATTAGTAAGCAATGTATGAGCATCTACGTCTGTGAACTCACGACCCTGCTTCTTGGCAAGTTCTACGAGTTCTGGATCGATAGTTCCAGGAATCTTACCACTCTTACCGAGGATCATACCCCACATAGAGTCGTCCATCATCACGAAACGGCCCTTGCCCTGCTCCATGGTGAGGAGGTTCATCAATGAGATGTTCTTCACATACTGGCTGAATGGAGTTACCAATGGAGGATAACCTACGCGTGGCCATACATACTCTACCTCGTCGAAGAGCTTAATCAGAAGGTCGTCCATAGACAATTCTTCCTCACCCTTCTTCTTGCGGATATTGTTGATGGTCTGGCGCATACCACCGAGGTCAGCCATCATACTACCCATCATACCGCCAGGAAGACCGCAACCGAGCAACAGAGAAGACATGATCTTATTGCCTGGGTTGATGAAGTAACCGAGCCACTCGTCGATGAATTCCTGAGTCATGGCACGAGCCTTCATGTAAGCGCTCATGTTGATCTCAGGCACCTCAAAGCCCTCGTTCTTCAACATGCTGATGACAGAGATCACGTCTGGGTGAACCTTACCCCAAGACAATGGCTCGATAGCAGTATCGATGATGTCGGCACCATTGTTGCAGACCTCAAGGATAGAAGCCATAGAGAGACCAGGACCAGAGTGACCATGGTACTGGATGATGATCTCAGGATACTTGTCCTTGATCATCTTGGTCAACTTACCGAGGAATGCAGGCTGACCGATACCAGCCATATCCTTCAAGCAGATTTCCTCAGCACCGGCAGCGATGAGCTGGTCGGCAATGTTCATATAATATTCGAGTGTATGAACAGGAGAGTTGGTGATACAGAGTGCACACTGTGGAGTCATGCCACCTTCCTTAGCCCACTTGATAGAAGGAATGATGTTGCGCACATCGTTCAGACCATCGAAGATACGGGTGATATTAGTACCCTGCTTAGCCTTCACCTTGTACATCAAAGCACGTACATCATCAGGCACAGGATACATACGAAGAGCGTTCAGACCACGGTCGAGCATGTGAGTCTTGATACCTACCTCATTGAAAGGCTTACAGAAAGCACGAACTGCCTCGTTAGGATTTTCGCCTGCGAGGAGATTTACCTGTTCGAAGGCACCACCATTAGTCTCAACACGGCTAAAGCAACCCATTTCGATAATAACTGGGGCAATCTTAGCCAACTGATCTTTACGTGGCTGGAACTTACCAGAACTCTGCCACATGTCTCGGTAAACGAGACTGA
>USJD01000238.1 GCA_900554835.1 uncultured Prevotella sp.
TGATACAACAGAAAAGGATGTTTTAGGGCTTATGTCTTACTATTTAGCTAAGTGTGATATAGCTGTAGAGATATATACAGAGTATATTCCTCGTTCCCAAACACTTGTGCCACTACTGGAGCGACTATGTGGAAAATTTACAGATGAAGAAATCTACTATATCAAGAAGAAGCTCTGCTTCGAGGTGGATTAATACAAAAGAAAAACGGTCATCATTCTCACGAACAACAACCGCCCTCCTTGGATGTACTTATGACAATCCACCTTTAAAACTTCTTAATTTGATTATAGTTGAGTGGAGTGCAGGGCATCGAACCCCTTTTCAACCAACCACTTGATAAACACTACCAAGCCTTTTGAACACCCCGAAAAGGACCCCTCGATGCTCACGCACAGAGGGATGATAGCACTACTGAAATGCTTAATGATTGATGATTGTTGTTTCTTTCAATATGTCAATTTCACTATTTATCCTTGACGCAGTTACACAATGGCTTATCGCCCATTATGTTTGTCATGCAGCCATGCCTTCTGTTCGTAGCTGAGTCCATCCCAGCTTTCCTTGCGTTTCTTGCCGCCTGAATGTGTCATAGCCTTACCGAAGCCCTTGAAGAGCCATGCCATGAATAACCATAAAAATACTGTTCCCATATCTATAAACTTTAACTGGTTCTACAAAATGATTTCTACTTCACTGAGAATGTGGCGATGCTGTCAAAACCGTTAGCCACCACTCCATATTCTCCTGCTGGCAGGTCATGGAGAGTTACGAGGTAAGATGAAGATCCATACTTCTTCGCCTCGTAATCCACGGTGGTGAAATTGGTGGTAGCCGATGCGCTGCCGAAGCCGATGTCTGCCATCTTGAATCTGCGTTCCTTCTTCTTGGTTTCGAACTTGAAGATGCCGAAGGCGTTTTTTGGCTCCTCGCTGTTGTCCTTCACACGGATGATGAGGGAGAACTTCTTGGAGGAAATCTTGTTAGGGCTTTCCGCTCCCTTCACTGTGAGGTAAGCTTTAGTTCTGTCAAGAAGTGAAGCTCCTGGAATTGGAACCAGGGCGAAAGCCGAAGACTTTGCCTTGTGTTCTCCAGTTTCCTTCTGGAGAAGCGTTGTGGTGCTGTCTGCGTTAATGACAGCTACCTGTCCTTTATACTCTGGTTCAGGAACCGTTACTTTTTGTGCTTGCGCTGATGCCATGCAGCAAAATACTGCGATTGATAGCAATGTCGTTTTCATTTCTTTTCTTTAAAACTTAGTCTGGCTCCTGACTATATAGGGTTTATTTTGAAGATGTGTACGCTTGCATGAAGGGGTGGAGCCAAGCTGAAATCTCCACTCTAGGCCTTCGCATTGCCATCCGCAAGATTCACCCCAGTCCACCCCAATTGTGTATATACGATAACTTTCACGGCCAAGAGAACTCGGTCGTGAAAGTGTACAATTCACCCTATGGGGCATCCCTGTTGATTATCGGGCGGATGAAGTTGCGAAGTTCAGAGTGCCGATGAAACAGTTACGCCTTATGCTGTTGTACTTTGAGAGTGCATTGCTGCATCTCGCTTGCAAAGGTAGGTATTTTTTTTGAAAATCAGCAACTTTTTTGCAACTATTTTTAGTCATAAAAATAACCGCAGAGTATTAATATTTACAGTCATTTTGCTTTTCTTTATAATCGCGCGCGATGATTTTTATTTTAAAAAAATATTTCTAGGCTATTTTTTGCTGTTTTTTATATCTGTTTTTATTGAAAAGTATTCTTTTGGATACTTTTAACGCAGATATGTGCGCTAAGAGTATTATTTTTTATACCTTTGCTGCAAAAATGACTAATATGAAGCAAATAACTATTAAGGTCGCTTGGAATAATTCAGCATTCGAAGGATTGGTATCAAGCGAAACATCATATGGTGAAATGAAAATTGTTACCAAAGATTTTAATGATATTATAGATATGGGTGAAGCTGAATTGAAAATTGGTTTTGATGGATATACAGAATTTGGATTAGAACTTCCTGAATGGTACAAAAACAAAGAATATGAATTTGTATATAAGTTCCAAGATGTAACTGCCATGTTGAAGGCATATTCTTCATACGTATCGCTCGCAGCGATTAGTAGGGAGACTGGAATCAATAGTGCATTGCTATCCCATTATGCAAATGGCTTAAAGGTTCCTCGGAACAAGCAGCAAAAGATAATTGTTGCAGGATTGCACAGGATAGGAGCGTTGTTAAGCAAATGCACTATTGACGATGAGCGTAAATAGAAAAGGCTAAGCATACTTTCTATTTGATGTTTTGTTAGTAAAGCGAAAGTCTGTTAACTTTGTGGTTAGCAGACTTTTGTTTTATTTTATATATTCTTTATTAAATAGTATCTTTATGTTTTAATAAATAATTTTTATTGTATTTATTAAATAAAAATGCTCTGTTTAGAATGGCATTTCTTCATCTTTCTTGCTACCTATAATCTCCTTTGCCAAAGACATGTAATCTTCTGCACCATTGGATTTTGGAGAAAAGACAAATATACTTTGCGACAGTGCGGCAGACTTGTTCAAGTCTTCACATTGGCGTATGCTTGTATGAAACAGAGCATCTGGAGATTGCGTTGTGAGCATTTCTCTAATTTGCTTTGAAACTCCAAATTTTGTTTGCTTAGTAAGCAGGTATTTTCCTTCTATGGTCTTGTGATTTGCCTTGATTATTTGGGTGAGCTTCTTTGCTCCTGTTATGCTAAATTTATCAGCAATAGGGACTATGAGCTTGTCAGCGGCAACTATGACGTTTACAAGGATGGCACCAGAACCTGGAGCAGAATCTATGAGAATATAGTTATAACTGTTTTCTATCTTTTTAAGGATGTCTGCCAAATAGTGAGTAGCACCATTTATGTCATCTTCTATGCTGAGTTCTATATTATGAGCATCTTCATCGAGGGCGGTAGAACCAGGAATGATCCAAAGATTCTCGTTGATTGATACTGGTTTGATTTCTACATCATCATCATTGAGATATGTGGAAAGATTACTTGCTCCTTCTACATTTGCTCCAGATTGCATGGTGAGGTTGCATTGTCCATCGCTGTCTATGAGAAGTACTTTCTCCCCAAGTTCTGCAAGTGCAGCACCGAGATTGAATGTTGTCATAGTCTTGCCAACTCCACCTTTGTGGTTTGTAACTGCTATTTTTATTGCCATGGTTGCTTTTTTTATTTGTTATTGTAAAAGGCTAGAGTAAGTTGAAAGAAGAGATGTTCCTATCAATTCTTTCATAGATTTGCCTTGCTTTTTACCTTCTTTACGTAATGCCTTAATCAAAGTCTCAGGAAGCTGGACAGTAAGCGAGACTTCTTTTACTCCTTCTATGAGCTGTTTGCGAGGTCTTCCCCAATTATCTAGCGATTTCTTTTTTGTGCGAAGTTCTTCTTTTAAAGAAGATGTGTTGTCTTTTGTATCTGTAACAATGATTGAATCTTTGCTGTCAGACGACAGGCTAGTTGGTGTTACATCTTTCAAAAAATCCACATTGCCTTTTTTTTGTATAGCCATATCTATTTAATATTTAAAGATTTATGTTGCAAATATACTATATTTATATTTAATAATGAAGAATATTTGTAAAGATTAACAATAAACTTTAATAATTACGTATTATTATACTTATTAAATAAGTATAATATAGTTTATTAAATATAATAATACGTAATTATTAAATAAGAATATTAGTATTTATTAAATACTATATGTTTGTTCTTTGGCTTTATCAATTTCTACTTGACAGACTATCACGACCAGATTTGGAATGGAATGTTAGACTGGTTTGTAGTCTTTGCATTGAAGAGCTATTGAGCAAGTTGCACACGTTGTGTTGCATGCTGCTACGTCTGTGACAGTGTAGGCTCCTGTTTTACGGCTTCCGTCACGTTTGATCAATCCGGCAGAAGTGAGACTGGCAAGTCCGTAAGCGGCTGTTCTTTGAGAATAGTCAAGTTCTGATACTATATCTTGAAGTTGCTTGCCGTTCTTGGATTCACGTATTTTCCAGAACACTTCCTGTGCTTTTGGCGGTTGTGCCATGAGGCGCTGACGTATATCTTCATTGAGTACAGTAGATTTTTCTGCTAGTTCTACAGCTCGTTTCTCACGAAACTCCTGACGTGCCAGGAAGGCTGCTTTTCGTGCAGCCTTTTCTTCGTTAGAAAGTTGTTTATAGCCACCTTTTCTTAACGTGCAGTTTTCTTGCAGGTTATTTTGTTGCTCTTCATACTGCTGTGTATCGCTATTTTTTAACTTGCAGTTTTGTTGCAAGTTATTTTTCGCAGAGTTTTTAGCATCTTCATCAACCATATTTTTTCCTGTTAAAGCTACTTGTGCTGGTAGTTCTTCGGGAGTGAAGAAAATAGTCTTTGCATCTTTGAAGGCGTAGTTATAGACTGCATTCTGTAATACCAGGTTCTGCTTTTCAATACTAACTTCTGAGCGTTGCGGATGAGAGTATAGTTCGCCTGTTTCGAGACCTAATACACCTATTTTCGATAGTGTCTCTGGGTGTTCGTTGTTTACCTCGACTATTTTTTCAAACGCATATTGGGTGAGATCATCAGGTACGGCAATGAAGAAGAAATCTGTCCAGCCAACATACTTCCATAGTTTCTCGTCACGCATCAGGTCTTCTTTAAACTCTTTTATTTCTAGAGCAATGGTAAAACAATGCCCTTGATTAAGAGCTCGATAACCTGGTTTAATGAATAGTATAACATCAGGAATTACCTGTAGCTTTTTGTCGAGTCCAATGCGTGTCTTTTCGCCTGTTGATTCACGTAAACGGAACTCTTCGAATATCTTATATTCCAAATATTCTACAGGAATGCGTTCTGTCCATGGATAGGCATGCAAGCACATGTCTTTAACAAATGCTTGTATCTTCTTGCCTTTTAATAAGTTCTTTAATTCTGCATGAGCTTTCATACAAACTCCTTTCTTTATATTTTTATTTATGTTTATAATTTTGTCGCAAAGATACTAAAAAGGTATTTA
>USJD01000239.1 GCA_900554835.1 uncultured Prevotella sp.
AGGTCGAAATAGCCCTGCATCACACCATTCTCACCAGGCTGACCATGAATCGTAATATACGCATAATCAAAATACTTGCGCTGTCCATCCTTGACAAAAGAGAAATCATTCTTGTCAATTTCGGCAGTATCACCATTATCAAAGGCTACATGCCAGTCGGTGCCCTTGACATCGACTATATATATGTTATAGCGCTCTTTATCAAAGAAAGAGTACAAGCCCTGACCTGAGCGCAATGATACGTCGTGCTCAGAAGAATCACCACCGCAGACGATGGCTATCGTTCTTTTGTTATTTTCCATCTCTTATTTATATTTAATGAATTAGAATCTGTTTTTATCTGTCACTTTTGATCTATAGAATCATCATTTAGCCTGGAACGTATCTTGTGTGGTTCCTGCGATGAATCCTCTCCACTTTTCTATGAGCTTGCGGAAGTCATCAGGCCACTCGCTATCGAAGTCCATCTGCTGTTGGGTAGTAGGATGCACAAAACCGAGTGTCTTGGCATGGAGTGCCTGTCTTGGACAGAGTTTGAAACAATTTTGTATAAAAGCCTTGTAGCTGCTGCTTCTCTGTCCTCTCAATATCTCTGCGCCGCCATACGTCTCGTCCATAAAGAGCGGATGACCGATATGCTTCATGTGAGCTCGAATCTGATGGGTTCTGCCTGTCTCCAGCACACACTCCACGAGCGTGGTATATCCAAAGCGCTCCAATACCCGATAATGCGTTACCGCACTTTTACCAATACCACTATCCGGATCGAACACCTTCATACGAAGACGATTCTTGGGATCTCTTCCGATGTTCCCCTCGATACGTCCTTCGTCCTCAACGATATTTCCCCATACCAAAGCATTGTATCTGCGATGGGTGGTCTTATTGAAAAACTGCTTTCCCAAAGAGGTCTTGGCACCAGGAGTCTTTGCCACAACCAGCAAACCAGACGTATCCTTATCAATACGATGCACCAGTCCCACTTCCGGATCGTTGGCATCAAATTCCGGCATATCTCTCAGATGCCAGGCTACAGCCTGAATCAGCGTACCATGGAAATTACCAGCGCCAGGATGCACTACCATCCCAGCCTCTTTATTTACGATCATCAACTGGTCATCTTCATAAACCACATTGATGTCAATCTCCTCTGGTTTGATGCTGGTCTCATGTCTTGGACGGTCCATCATCAACGTGATCATATCATTCGGGCGAACCTTATAATTACTCTTTACAGGTTTCCCGTTGACATGGATAAAACCTGCATCAGCAGCCTGTTGAATACGATTACGGCTCTGGTATGCCATTTTATCAGCCAGGTATTTATCAATTCTCACCGGATCCTGATTAGCATCCACCTGCACCTTCCAGTGCTCATAGAGTTCACCATCCGACGAGGACGACTCGCCGACAGGCTGAAGTTCATCATCCAACTCTTCCTCAAGCCCATCAACATCTCCAGCATCATCAAAACCGAAATCATTCTCCACTGGAGCATATACCTTATTATATATATAATCTAAAAATCTCATTCGTTCGTACTATTGAATTCTCACTTTTCGTTCTTCACTCATCACTTACCTATTCTACCACTTCGTTATGGTTATGTGAATGTGAAGGAGTCGAAGGCTCAGTGGTCTCCGTACCAGGAACGACCTCAAAATTGTCAGCATCTCCCGACTCTTGAACCTCCTCCTCAAACTCTTCCTGTTCATACTTAGGATCAACATAGTTGACGGAATCAGCAGCATCACGCTGACCATTTCCCACCTGTACCGTAAGAGTCGCATCAATGGACACCTTATCACCAGCAACCACATGCTTTCCCTTGACCAGGATGCCATAAACCCAGTCTTCCTCACCAGGTATATACTGAGGAGCACCCAACTTGAAGCCCATGGCAGTCAACTTAGCCATAGCCTCTCGCAGAGAACTGTTGTCAATCACATCAGGGATGGTCAAGGTAGGAGTGTGATCAGAGTTGATCGTCACATAAATCACTCGTCCAGCCTTTACCCTTTCTCCAGAAACAGGAGATTGTTCCAAGATACAGTCAGGAGGAAGATTGCGCACATATCCCGTATCCGTCACTTCAATCTGAAGTCCGGAATCATCAAGGATACGCTCAGCGTCAGCGAAACTCTTATATCGAATATCCGGAATCAGAATAGCCTCACCATGATGAGTATAGAGTTCAATACCGAACTTAACGCCCACACAAAGCAGTGCGACAACCACTCCCATAGCGAAGAGATTGCCCCAGAGATACTTGCTCTTAAACTTATTAAAAAATTCAGATGAAGTCATTCTATTTCATTTTTGTCTGCAAAGATAGTATAAATCGAAGACAATACAAAATAAAAAAATGATTTTTTCAATTTATTGTTGAGAAGAAGGCTATAAATACAAAAGAGACCTAAAACAAAAAGAGACAAAACACCTAAAGGTCTATAAACACAAAAAGCAGCATAGGAGTTATCCCTGCTGCTTTCAATGTCATCGTTAATTCTGAAGCCCAACGAATATTATTTTCCGTGGTGCTCGTCAGACACAGTTAACTTCTTACGGCCATGAGCACGGCGAGAAGCCAATACACGACGACCATTCTTTGTTGCCATACGCTCACGGAAACCATGCTTGTTCACGCGACGACGATTGTGAGGCTGAAATGTTCTTTTCATTTTTCTTTATTATTTTTTTAATTAATATTCCAAAAAAGAGGGCATAACGCACCTTTCGGGCTGCAAAATTACGCATTATTTCTGAAATAACCAAGAAAACTGCAAAAATTAGCTTAAATATTTATGTTTTTTTCGATAATTGCTTGGGTTTTTCGTGATTTTACCGTAACTTTGCACCGTTTTACAGAAATATAATATAATTCAAGATAAACAAAATGATTAATTCACAGGAAATTAAGATTGGTACTTGCATCCGCATGGATGGCAAAGTATGGGTTTGCATCGACTTTCAGCACAGAAAGCCAGGTAAAGGTAACACCGTAATGAACACAAAATTGAAGAATGTTGCCGACGGTCGTGTATTGGAACGTACATTCCAGGTAGGTTTCAAATTGGAGGATGTTCGCGTTGAGCGCCGTCCTTACCAGTACCTCTACGAGGACGCTACTGGTTGCATCTTCATGAACCAGGAGACTTTCGAGCAGGTGCCTATCGCTAAGGAGAACGTTACTGGTGGTCAGTACATGAAGGAGGGTGACGTTGTTGAGGTGGTTACTGATACAACTGATGGTACTATCCTCTTGGCTGAAATGCCAGTGAAGACTACTTTGAAGATTACTCACTCTGAGCCAGGTGTAAAGGGTAATACTGCTACCAACGCTACAAAGCCAGCTACATTGGAGACTGGTGCTGAGGTTCGTGTTCCTTTGTTCGTCAACGAAGGCGAGACTATCCAGATCGACACCCGTGACGGTAGCTACCTCGGTCGTGTAAGCGAGTAATACATCCTCCAACAGGAAGATTGTGCTCTTATTGAGTAAAACTAACCCTTAATAGTAAGAAGAATGAAATATTCCATCATAGTACCAGTATTCAACCGTCCTGACGAAGTGGACGAACTGTTAGAGAGCCTTACCCATCAGACGGAGAAGGACTTTGAGGTTGTCATCGTAGAGGATGGCTCGCAGACTCCCTGCAAGGAAGTGTGCAAGCGATACGAAAACCTGATGGATATACATTATTACTATAAGGAGAACTCTGGTCCGGGGCAGAGTCGCAACTATGGTGCCGAGCGTGCCAAGGGCGAGTATCTGCTGATACTCGACAGCGACGTGGTCTTGCCAGAGGGCTATCTGAAAGCTGTAAGTGATGAGTTGAGCCGCGAACCTGCCGATGCATTCGGCGGTCCCGACAAGGCACACTCATCATTTACAGATACTCAGAAAGCCATTTCTTATTCCATGACTTCTTTCTTCACCACCGGTGGTATCCGTGGCGGAAAGAAGAAGATGGATAAGTTCTACCCTCGTTCATTCAACATGGGCATCCGCAGGGATGTTTATCTCAGGTTGAATGGCTTTTCCAATATGCGTTTCGGTGAAGACATAGATTTCTCTATCCGTATCTTCAAGGCAGGCTGCCGTTGCCGTCTGTTCCCTGAAGCATGGGTATGGCATAAGCGCCGCACCGACTTCCGCAAGTTCTGGCGACAGGTCTACAACAGTGGCATCGCCCGCATCAACCTCTACAAGAAATATCCAGAGAGCCTCAAACTCGTGCATCTCCTTCCTATGGTCTTCACCGTGGGCGTAATAGGCACGCTGCTTCTGCTCTTCTTCGGCTTCCTGCCATACATGCTTGGCACCGTTCACGTATTCCCAACCTTGGGCAATGCGATGGCAGCATTGGGCTGCATCGGTCTCGCCGGCATCATTTTCTATACCATCGCACTGTTTATCGACAGCAGCAGAGAGAATCACAGCGTGAAGATAGGCTTGCTGAGTATTCGCGCTGCCTTCACACAGCTGATGGGTTACGGATGCGGATTTCTTTCTGCATGGTGGAAGAGATGCGTACTGGGACAGAGCGAATTCAGCGCATACAACAAGACTTTCTACAAATAAGACTTCCCCGCCAAAAGAGAAGCCAATAATAATCTACTAATCAGTTATTATTATGGCAGAGAAACTAACCATTGCCAATTGGGCAGAAGAAGACAAGCCTCGCGAGAAACTGGAGCGCTTGGGAGCCTCAGCTTTATCCAATGCCGAGCTCTTAGGTATTCTGATTGGTTCGGGATCTACTGACGAAAGTGCCGTAGACCTGATGAAACGCATTCTGAAGGATTGCGACAACAACCTGAACCAGCTAGGAAAGAAGTCCATCAGAGAACTGACGCAATATAAAGGAATGGGACCCGCAAAAGCCATCACCATTCTTGCAGCCTGCGAACTGGGCAAGCGCCGTGCTCTCGATAAGATTGGCACACGTCCCGACTTAGGCTCATCCCTTGCCATCTACAACTATATGCTTCCGAAGATGCAGGATTTGGACACAGAGG
>USJD01000240.1 GCA_900554835.1 uncultured Prevotella sp.
CAATGGGACTACCAGACCTCTATCCTACTGTAGTAACTTCAAGAGTAGATAACCAGAACCCAGAATACTGGGATTTGATGGACGGAGGAGAATATACATATAGCGGCTATTTTCCTACTCCATATTCCCCATGGGAAATGGATGTAATGGGCTGGACTGCTCCTATTGAATTAGGAGATGAAGCAAAACAAGTAAGCTTAAATTCCTATGCCAGCGACAGAACTGCTTACAAGATCAATGGAGAGAATGACGAATATCTCCTTATCCAAAATATCCAGACAGATGGTTGGTGGAGGGGAATAACAAAAGCCTTCAAAACTGGTATGTTAGTTTGGCGCATCGACTACCCTTACACTACGGTCAGCCTTGACAATAGACTCAACAATGTGATAGGCAAACCAAATGTCATGATTGTTCCTGCTGATGGTTATGTAATCTCTGACTACAACCATGGTGATGGCAAACAATGTACAGACGCTCAATACAAGGCAAGTCTCCAAGGCGATCCATTCCCAGGTGCTACAAAAAAAACCGAACTTTTGAGTGTCAAACTCAACAACAGTACATTGGAGAAGCCTTTCTACAACATCAAGGAAACCAATGGCGTCATCACCTTCGATTATCTCAAGGACTTTGCTACAGGCATCGATAGCCCTGTCATCCAGCAGAATCAGGAGAAGGATACACGTATCTTCACCCTCGATGGTCGCTACTTGGGCACAGATGTTAGTCAGCTCACCAAGGGAGTTTACATCATCGGAAAGAAGAAGGTTATCATCAAGTAAGACGTATATAATTCTTTGCAATACATTCCAAATGAAAATAATAGCAGAATCATTTGGCTACTTGCTCAAATTATATTATCTTTGCATTCAATATGAGAATAGATATTATCACTGTATTACCGGAAATGCTGGAGGGATTCTTCAATGAGTCTATCCTGGCACGTGCACAGAAGAAGGGTCTCGCAGAGATTCATCTCCATAACTTGCGTGATTATACATTAGATAAATGGAAACGAGTAGATGACTATCCATACGGAGGAAGTGCCGGCATGGTGATGCAATGCGAACCTATCGACCGCTGCATTACTGCCCTCAAGGCTGAACGCGAATATGATGACGTCATCTATGTTTCTCCAGACGGAGAGACTTTCAACCAGAAGATTGCCAACGAGATGTCTATGCAAGGCAACCTCATCATCCTCTGTGGTCACTACAAGGGTATTGACCAAAGAGTGAGAGACCATCTCATCACCCGTGAGATTTCTGTAGGTGACTACGTATTGACAGGTGGCGAACTTGCTGCAGCCATTATCTCTGATGCAGTAATCCGTTTGGTACCAGGAGTCATCAGCGATGAGCAAAGCGCGCTCTCCGACTGTTTCCAGGACGACATTCTTGCTGCCCCTATCTATACCCGACCAGCAGACTATAAGGGGTGGAAAGTTCCAGAGATACTGCTGAGCGGAAATGAGGCTAAGATTCGCCAATGGGAATTCGATCAGGCCATGGAAAGAACCAGACGCCTGCGCCCGGATTTATTGGAAGAATAAAGATTCATTGGAGCAAATCTTTCAATAAAAAAAGAACAATCTAAAACAGAGTAACTCTATTTTCTAAATAAGAGCAAAAATCGAAAAAGTAAAAGTAAATAAAAACTAGAAAGTAGCGAAAAGACCAGACTACATTTCTAGTAACTAAAAAAGAAATGGTCTAACTCGTACACAATTATGGAACAAAACAATTTTGAACAGCAGGTCAGCACACCTATGCCTCCAAAACCAGACAACAATCTTGTACTTGCTATCATCTGCACAATCTGCTGTTGCTTGCCACTTGGTATTGTAGGTATCGTTAAGGCAAGTAAGGTAAATGGCCTTTATTATGCAAAGCAATATGAAGCTGCCAATTTAGCAGCACAAGAGGCTAAGAAATGGAGTCTTATCGGTATGGGTGTCGGTTTGGTTATCAACATAATCTACTGGTTAGTCTATGGTGCAACCCTCATCGCTATGCTTGGTATGTAAACGGTTCAAGCAAGTTGTAAAAAACAAGTACACATATTTATTAATAGTTATAGTAGCACTCAGTTTACTGTACACCTTCAATCCAAGCAACTATTGGTTTTGGCCTAAATGCCCTTTTAAGCTGATAACCACACTTAGTTGTCCAGCATGTGGAATACAACGTTTCTTACATGCCCTCACTAATGGAGATGTATTAAAAGCCTGCCACTATAACTATTATTTAATATACGCACTACCCTATACGCTTATCATCATAGCAACATATTATTTACCGAATGGGAAATTAAAAGAGAAAATGACAAGTATTTTCGAAGGTAAAATTGCTGTCTGGATATACGTCTATTCTTTTTGCATCTGGTTTGTACTAAGAAATATTCTCAACATTTAATGCTTAAACTCATAACCTGTGGAGGATGTGGAATCTGGTGGCTGATAGACTTGTTCCTCATCATGGGAGCAACAAGAGAGAAAAACCTCCAAAAAATATTGGGAATTTACATTTAAATCAAATAAACTCCTTACAGAAGGCTTCACCCAAAGTGAAGCCTTCTTCATATAACCGTTCCAATTTGACCGTATCCTTCTCAATACGTCCCACCTCAAGCGGACGAAGCGGGCGAATACATGTGATCTTGCCCGCAGCCTCCAGGTCATCTACAAGTTGGATTTGTTCATTATATACCTTATGACGATGACTCAGAGCAACACGAAGACGAGGATAGTTCTTATATAAATAAGGTATCTTGCGATCCTTCCCGTTATCACGCCACCCTTTGTTGCGGGTCAGTATCACCACATTATGCTCATACCCCATATCAATGGCGTGCTGAACAGGAATACTGTCGGCAATACCACCATCCAACATCGGGATACCATCCACATTCACAATCTTGCTGACATAAGGCAAACTGCTTGAAGCTCTGACGATATCCAGAGCACGCTGCTTGTCATGAGTTTCAGAAAGATACATGGCATGCCCCGTCAGGCAATTGGTCGTTACCATCTCAAAACCTTCCGCATGCTGGAAATAAGTATCAAAATCGAAAGGCAACAACTGGTTGGGAAATTTATCATAAAGCAACCGGCGGTCGAAGATGCAACCTTGAGTAACCAGATGACGAAGACCGATATATTCATACCGAGCCAAGTAATCGATATTGGAAATACGGGCACGACGGGGTTGGCGGCTGATATACGACATACCATTGCAGGCACCTGCAGAAACAGCCACCGTATAGGGGAAATACAAATCGTGTTTCATGAAGGCATCCAGTACCCCACTTGTAAACACACCACGCATTCCTCCGCCTTCTAAGACCAGTCCCATTTTTCTTTCCATTTTCATACCATTTACCTGTTTTTTTATCAATTCTGCACAAAAAGTGGGCTTTTATTATTAATTATTTATAAATTCTCACTTTTTATACGATTTTGATTGCAAAGATACGCATTTTTTGGGAAATAATCACTAACTTTGCACCAAAATATAATAAAAATCTAAAAATATGTTTAGTAAGGACACTTACATTCAGCGCCGCCAAGAGCTCAAGAAGCTTGTAGGCGAAGGCGTAATTTTGATTTTCGGAAATAACAACTCACCTTGTAATTTCCCTAACAATGGATACTATCCATTCCGTCAGGACTCTACTTTCCTCTATTATTTTGGACAGCAGCGCGACGGTCTGGTAGGTGTAATCGACATTGACAACGACATCGAGACATTAATCGGTGACGACATAGATATTGAAGATATCGTATGGTATGGCAGCGTGGAAAGCGTACACGACTTGGCAGAACAGGTTGGTGTCCACAACTCTGCACCTATGAAATCTCTGAAGACGATCTGCAATGATGCCATGTCTAAGAAGCGCAAGATACATTTCCTGCCTCCTTATCGCTTTGACATCAAGCTCCAGATATTCGACCTCCTCGGCATCCACCCTAACCAGCAAAAGGAAGAGGCCTCTATGGATCTCATCAAGGCTGTGGTAAAGATGCGCTCTACCAAGACTCCTGAGGAAATCGAGGAACTGGAACGTGCTGCAGTTATTGGTTACAAGATGCATACCACTGCCATGAAGTTGACTCGTCCAGGAGTAACAGAGAAATTTGTAGGCGGACAAGTTGACGGAATTGCCAACTCTTATGGAGCAATGGTCAGTTTCCCTACTATCTTCAGTCAGCATGGTGAGATTATGCACGGCAATCCTTCCATGAACATTCTGGAAGCAGGCAGACTGGCTCTTTGCGATGCCGGTGCCGAGACCATCAACAACTATTGCTCTGACAATACACGTACCATGCCTGTAAGCGGTAAGTTTACCCAGCGCCAGTTGGAAATCTACTCTATCGTTGAGGCTTGCCACGACTATGCACTCGAAGTGGCTAAGCCTGGTGTGAAATACGCTGATGTTCACTTTGCAGTATGCCGCCTGATGTTTGACAAACTCAAGGAGTTAGGACTTGCCAAGGGTGATACAGAAGAGGCTGTCAAGGCTGGTGCTCATGCCATGTTCCTACCTCACGGATTAGGTCACATGATGGGAATGGACGTACACGATATGGAGAATTTCGACCAGATTAATGTAGGATTCGATGAGGAAGTTCGTCCTAACCTGGAACAGTTTGGTACCAACTGCCTGCGTATGGGTCGTCGTCTCGAAGAAGGTTTCGTAGTAACAGATGAACCGGGTATCTATTTCATCCCTGCCCTCATCGACGACTGGAAGGCTTCAGGTCATTGCGCAGAGTTCCTCAACTTCGACAAGCTGGAAACCTACAAGGACTTCGGAGGTATCCGTATCGAGGACGATTTACTCATCACCAAAGACGGTTGCAGATTCTTGGGCAAAGACCGCATCCCTTATCATCCAAAGGATGTAGAGGACTACATGGCAGCCAACAGATAAGCAATTCCCTTGAAGAGAGATAAAAGAAAGAACAACATTATTAATATAAAGAGAAATTTTAATGAAGAAAACATTGAT
>USJD01000241.1 GCA_900554835.1 uncultured Prevotella sp.
AACTCGGATCAAAGGTTTAGGAAACCTCCGTTCTATCCATTAAACTATGGAACCCTTTGTGGATAGTTTGGATTGCTTGTAAGATGGCATGAACAGCAATCTGTCTGCAAAGATAATGTAAAAATCTGACTTGACAAAGAGAATAGGCAGAAAATCAATGCTATTTTGTTGAGAAACCTTCTAAAATCTGTAATTTTCATGTGTGGATACGACTTTAAAATCTCATTATTATGTTTTTATCTCTTCTTTTATCTTCTTTTTTCACGTTTGTAGAGTTGAATTGTGAAAATCTTTTCGATACCGTACATGATTCTCTGAAGAATGATACGGAGTTTCTGCCAGAGAGTGATTATCACTGGACAAGAACCCGATATTGGAAGAAAATCAATCATCTTTCCCAGGAAATTATTGCTTTAGGAGAGTTGGCTACACCTTATTATATATATAATGGCAGTCTAAGCCAGAGTAAGAAAAATCAGTTGCAAGGTAAGGGACGCCAAAATCAATGGCATTTGCCGGATTTTGTGGCTCTCTGTGAAGTAGAAAATGATTCTGCCATGATTGCTTTGACCAAGCGTTCTCTGTTGCGCAAGGCTGGTTATGAATATGTGATGACCTCCTCTCCTGATGAGCGTGGCATAGATGTAGCCTTGATGTACCAGCCTTTTTCATTTCGTCTGCTCCACCATCATGCTATACGTATCAAGCATTTGCCTGAAACTCGTCCCACTCGTGATATTCTTTATGCCAAAGGAATTTTGATGGGGAAAGATACGCTTCATGTTTTTGTCGTTCATGCCCCAAGTCGCAGGGGAGGCGAGGCTGCTTCCCGTCCTTATCGTCTGCAAGTTGCCAGTCAGTTATCGCAGGCTGTAGATTCTATTTATTCTTTTAATCATGATGCTAAGATTATTGTTACAGGTGATTTCAATGATTATTCCGATTCTCCTGCATTGAAGTTTTTGGAGCATCATCAGTTGGTGAATATCAGTCAGGATGCGCATGGACGGAATAGAGCCAAGGGTACTTATCGATACCATGGAGAATGGCGCAGTCTTGATCAGATGTTGTGTAGTCAGTCTTTGGTAGGGCAGAAAATCGCTTGTGAGGTGGGAGATTTGCCTTTCCTTTTGCAGGAAGATGAAAAATATGGTGGTAAGAAGCCATTTCGTACCTTTTTGGGTCCCAGGTATTTAGGAGGCTATAGTGACCATTTGCCACTGGTAGCATGGTTTAAGTTATAGTTGTGTTGCCCAAATTGTAGTTCTTAGTTTGGGCACTTGTTGCCCACCTCGTGATCCCTCGTTGCTCGTCTCATGTTCACCGGCTCCCCATCACGTGGTCCCTGAGGGACCGCTTGAAGAGCATGGCAGGAACTTCTGGAGGGGTAGAGAATAATGATGTAGTTTCCTATATTTAGTTGACTACATTAGCTTTTAGTGAAGTCAATTTCATCAGAGAAGTGTTCGAATTCAACATCATGATATCCGTAACTATCGAATAGCTGTTTGATGTATTCCTGTTGTTCTGGCAGGAGTTTGAGTTTTCCCAATTTGTATCGGTAGTATTGTCCTTTGCTTCCGAGATATTCTCTCATTTTGGCTCGCAGTGCAGGCGCGTCTTTCACTTTTATTTCGGCAAAGAGTTTGTCGAATCCCCATGCCATTTTCACGACACGCAGTGGTGCGAAGTACTTGCATTTTCCGTCTTTCAGAGCATTTGGGAAAATGGCTTCTCCTCTATCCTTTTTGTCTTTATCGTAGAGTGCAGACAGATAGTGTATGCATTTGTCTTTCATCGGACATGGTTCGGTGAAGCAATAGGTGATGATACTAGGTACGTTTCCATACTCAAAAGCTTGTTTCAACAGTTCCTTTTCATCCATAATGGTTATGTTTTTATTTAAAAATTTCTATCATAACGCAGAAAACTTGTGTTTATTGTCTAAAAGCAAGGGTTTTTATGAGTTTTACGATTGATAGAAGTGCTTTTGTGATGTATTGATGCGAATTAATGATGCTTTAATGAGTCTTCTTTCTTTTTTTCCGAGAAGTTTCATTCTATAAACATTTTGGGTTTTAAATATATACCCTTTATTTTTCTCTGAATAATGAGACTTTGACACTTTTTCTCGAAAAACATTTATACGTATATGCATGATGCTTTTTTGCGTGATTCATTCTGTTTTTTCGGAATGATAGCTTTTCTGAGTTGCGTTTTCGCCTTTTCTGATTTTCGCCTTCATTAGCAACCGTAAAGATGATGTGAACTTGCCATATTCCCTTGCCTATGCGGGTGTCCTATTTATTCAACTTCATCCTCAAAGCCTATTAAAGAATGTATTTACTGTGATATAGCCAAGGAGTCCTTTGGGGTTTAATAGAACATACCTATCTCAAAGAAAGGTTTTCGAAACTTTTTTATAAGTAGTACTTACTTCACCGATACAGTAGTACTTACTCTGCCCATGCAGTAATACTCACTCTGCTGTTGCAGTAGCATATGAGAACAATTCCATTTTTCAACCGTACAGTTAGAAACTTTTTGGCTAAAAATTTTGTAGATTCGATAATATTTGTTATTTTTGCGGTGTCTTATCCTTACTGGAAGCTCCTGTTTGGCGAAGGTGGGATGGACTATATACATAAAAGGCGTAACTGTACGCTTTGGTTTTGACGCTATTAGAACTTCGCAACTTCCAAATGTCTGTCAAGAACAAAGCAACGGGGACGCCCCTTGGGATGTATCATATATACAGCCCTTATTGGCTCATAGCATTTTGCAATGAGTTGATAGGTGGTACTATATACTTACATCGGCGTGGGGCTTCCAGCGTTGTTCGTTTCGACAGACAGGGCAATGCGAAGGCCTTAATAGCGTGGAACGGGCAGCAGACTGGCTCCGCGCTTTTTGTATATATACCTTAATAATAATCTGGCAGGTTGGGAGCCTCTGTCATAAAATAGGGAAAGCATGAGGCAGTCTGAACGTGCAAGTATAATGAGAATAGTTTCTGATTTGATAGAGGCTGATGGTATCATTGATGCAAGAGAGATTATCTTTCTTGATTCTTTGCGTGAGAAATATGGAATCAAGAAGGAAGATGAAGTGGCTGCTGCCTCCTATACTTTTGCTGCAGCTTTGAATGAACTTCTTTTGGCTGATGATAGTCTTAAACATGATTTGATTGGTGATTTCAATCAAACGGCAATGTCTGACAATTATTGTGCAAGGGAAGAGGCTTTGCTGATATTAGCTTTACGTTGCTGTTTGACTATCAATATGGGAAGTTCGGTAACTGTACTTTCCATTGATACATCTGAAATAAAATTTGAAGATACTCAAATTCTCTATGTTGAAAGTGAATTTGATAAGAAAATCAATGAGCAAATCCAAAATAGTTATCGGGAAATCTGTTCGGAGATACGATTAGCGGGTTTTGATTTTGTCTATTTGCCAAAAATAGCGGAGCATTATCAAAGTATTTCTGAAACAGATTTGTATCAGATTGCTGATTTCTTATATCCTAAGGTAAGCTATGAACGACTGCAAATTATTATTAAGCAGTTGCGTAGCTTGTCAACAGAACGTTTTTGTAAAGACCTATTGGCTGCGAAATTGAATGTGAAAGAGTTTGGAATGGTAAATCCTTCTTTCATGATAAAGATTGGGGAATCTTTTGTTAATGATAGAATGGTGTCGAATTTCTTGCTTGTAGAAATAGAGGATGATGCTCTTGGTACTATTCGTAAAATATTGGATTTGTTGGCAGAAAACTACCATAATCTAAGACTGAATTATTTGAAGGAAGAAACCGGACGTTTTATTTTCCGTGGGTTTTATAAACAGATTTTTGATATTCTTATGCTGCGTAAGGGTGTGAAGAGCTCTGTTGTCATAGATACATTAAAAGAGCAAATTTACTTTCCTGAGGCAGATGTCAAGTTGGAGAAAATCCATCGAAGAGAAAAGGCATTGTATGCTTTATTTTTGTTAGAGTCTATAAAAGTTATGCTATGAACCAAGTAGTAAAAACATTATTAATAAAAAAGTAATAAGCACCATAACTATTCTTATCTAACTTAATCAAAAACATATTACATCATTCAAAATTAACAGCGTATTTAATAATATTTTGTGAATTAATGTAATTTTGAATTCTAGATTTTTTTGAACAGTCTAAATGATTATTTGTAGTACTCTGACAAAATAGCAGAGGATTTAGAGTATAATTTTAAAGAAAATGAAGTGTTTCAATGCTAGATGTTGAAGAATATCTTAATTATAGAAGAACTTTTAATATATACATATACAAAGAGTGATAATCAGAAGTCCTAAATTTTTTCTGTGTAAAATTTACAAATTCACTATACAAAATAAAATTAAACATATATAATATTTTTGTGAGTAAAAAACATGTGGGTTTCACGTGAAACATACATTGCTAATTATGCGTAAAAGTGCTTATATTTTGACGTTTATACATAATTCAAGACTTATTACAAAAGCTAAATTCCTTATATATTATAGTCATTATATATATGTAGAAACTGCTTTTAAATTTAATTTAAAACGGAGGTTAAAATGGGAAAAATTATATCAATAGCAAATCAAAAAGGTGGAGTAGGAAAAACAACAACATCAGTAAATTTAAGCTCATGTCTTGCTTTAGCTGGTAAAAAAGTATTACTAATAGATGCGGACCCGCAAGGTAATGCAACAAGCGGAGTTGGTGGAAATAAAAATATAGAAAAATCAACTTATGATGTAATAATAAATGGAGAAGATATTAAAAATGTAATACAAAAGTGTAGCGTAGAAAACTTGGATGTATGTGCATCAAATATTAACTTAGCTGGTGCAGAAGTTCAATTAGTTTCTCAATTGTCAAGAGAGCACAAGTTAAAAGAAGCATTAGACAAAGTAAAAGATGAGTATGATTACATAATAATAGACTGTCCACCATCACTTGGACTAGTTACATT
>USJD01000242.1 GCA_900554835.1 uncultured Prevotella sp.
AAAATGCATTGTCAAAATCAAAAGTAGGTCTTTCTTAAATTTCATTTATCTAATTGTAACTGTTACTATTTATCTTGTTTCTTTCTTGCGTTTCTTACTTGTTACTACTGTAATTCCAACACCTGAACCAATCAGTGCAAGTACCCATAACAGAATTGGTGAATCATCACCAGTCTTAGGTGATTTTTTATCGCTTCCATCCATAACTTTATCAGATACGACAATTGTGTAATCGGAAGCATGAGTAAATGTAAGCTCTACATTTCCTTTCCCATCAATCTTTCCTGCATTCATGAATTCAAGTTTGCCTGTAGACTTATTGTAGTAAAAGAGGTTAGCATAGTATCCTGCATTCTTTGCATCCATGTTGATGGAAAGTGTTGCTGTAAATCCGAATTCTCCATTATATGCAAGACTAATCTGGATAGAATATCTTTCGCCTGTCACTTCGTTGACTACATCGATTGGAATTGCCTTTGTTCCTGTGGTTACACCGAAGTCGATTTCTCCAATACCATCCTTTGTTACGGACTGACCATTGACTGTCCACTTAATGCCATTACCAAGATCGAATACAACATTTACATCTTTGCCCTTGATGGAATCAATGACTGCACCTGGAACCTTTGTTGTACCATTCATATCTACTGTAATGGTACTTCCTGCTGTTGCATTTGCTGTCTTATCCTTGATTGCATCCCAGCCTGTCGTTCCATTGTCTCCTACGATAGATGGACCAGCCGGTTCATTGTCTTCTACGATAGATGGGCCAGCCGGTTCATTATCATATTCATTTCCAGCAGATTTCTTCTCAAAGATTGCTTTCACAGATACGTTGCCCGCTGGCATTGTAAATCCGTTGTTTGTAATGGTTACGCCACCTTCTGATACCTGCCATTCCTTGAACTGATATCCGTCTTTTGGTGAAGCTGTTAATGTAACCTTTGTTCCAGAAGCTGCGGTTGTAATATTGGCAATGGCTGTTCCATTTCCATCGGTTGTAACAGTTACCTTGTAAGTTGATGGTGTGGCAGCTTTTGTTGCCATCTTGGCTGTTGTAATTCTATCTGCATCGGTTGATTCAATCCAGACTTTGCAGTTATTGAAATTATCTAATGCACTTCCCATAGTAATATCACTTGCATTCACTGTCTTAGAGTCAGAATCAATTGCCATTGCATACACACCTGTACTGTTCTGTACCATCAGGTATTTTCCGTTTGCGCCTATTACCTCAATCTTAGTTCCATTCGAGCTAATGACTGCTTCTTCACTTCCGGCAGATGCATATCTTAAAGTATAGGTATTCGCTGTCATTGTATTATCTGTATCATTTGCCTTAAATCCAGTGTATGAAGATGATGCTGCTTCCGCAGCAGATGCAAAAGAGACATCCGACAGATTCAAATTAAAAGCGGGCACTACCGCATTAGTGAAGTCGACTCTGCTGCTGCACACAACGCCGCCCGGACCAGCCACGAGTGCACTGTAACTACGCACATCGCGCGGCGAGCGCAGCCAGAAAAGACTTCCGAGTCCAACACAATTCAGCTTTGTTACATCAATAGCAATATCATTACTGCTTCCCACATATATTGTTGTCTGTCCAATAGAACTCTGGTCTTGTGAATTTGGCAAATACAATTTCTTATTCTCTACTAGTACAGAATGAATACCACCAGATGACGTATTTGGTTCATTGGTTGAAACTGTGACATCTGCCATCTTGCCTAGTTCAGTAGATGAGAAATATGATGTACTCAAGTAGTTGTCCGAATCAATTGTTGATTTTTTCACAAAATTACTGTCTGAATATTTACTGGTGCTACCATATTCGGCTTGTGCAAACTCGCTGGTTGAAAGTAATGCCAATGAACCATCTGTATCCACTCCGCAGATTGCCCAGAGTCTGCCACCTGCACCGAATTTGATTTTTCCAATAGTCTTTGTACTTGATATTCCAAAGTTTTTCAGTCCTTCTGCATCCGTCCAGTATTCAGATGAAGGTGCAGTACCCTCTGCCGCCTGTACTGTATTCAGATTTCCATCTATGCTTGGCATAATCCCAAGTACCATTGCAGCACTTAGGACTATTGCCAGTCCTTTCTTGATTAGATTCTTTTTTTCCATGCCTTGTACCTCCAATATTCTGATTTTGTAAATGTGTTTGTTTTCCTTTTTCCTATATATTACATCCAGGTGTTTTTTCTTTTATAGAAAGCTCTAGATATAGAGTACAATGGGATAGACTTTTTTTCAATCACTTTTGCCTTGTAATCTTCACTCGTTAATATTATTTCTCGAATCATTAGTTTTTGTGGTACATTTTGTTTTAAGACTATGATATAATTCGATAAGAGAGATATTTAAGAATGTATTTGCTTTATGAACCGGCAAATATTACTAATAAAAATGAATAACAAAGGAGTAACCAATAGGATATAGAAAAAGAATCTACAAAGCTGTCGTCCAGAAAGCAGCTCCAAAAAAATCGATTGCATATCATAGAAGAACTTACAAAAGAAATTGCGCACAACTACTTTGCAGGGATGATATAGGCAGGTAGTACCGCTGGCTTGTGCTACGAAGCAATAAAAAAACAGCCTGCTATCATAATAACAAGCTGTTCCTAATTCCACTATAATCCATATCTCGAAATGTTTTTCCAATCAACGGGAAATCCCATCAATTCCAACAATTCCTTTTCTGTTAACCGATTACTCTTTTTTCCATATCCTATAATTATTGCAATTAACTTTTTCTTAAACGTTGCAAATTCATCTCTGTCTAAAAGATACCTTAATCCAATTACTACTGCAAACAAATCTTCTTTTCCTTTATTATAGGTAGTTCCTGTTTTCGATATGTTCAACTTTTGATGAAGGTTCATATCTGGTATTGTCAGATATGTATGAAATGAAAATAATCTTTCATTATGTGCACATACGTTTCGAAACAATGTCAGTACTTTCAACAACTGTATCATTTCATCTTTCTTTAGCTTTTCAAAATTCTTACATATATCACCTTGCATCTTTTGAGGTAGAAATGTAAACATTTTTGATATCTGTCCGAAAGTCAACGTGTTAACTAATACCCATAACGGAATGTTCTGATACTTATTTCTTTGATACACTAAATACGGATGATCCGTATTCACATTCGCCATATTGCTAAGCATGTTAATTAACTTCTGTATTCCTCTATGATACTTCTTTATGTTGTTATAATTTGCCTCTGTCAAATATGCCGTCTGTGATTCACCATATTGCATTGTAAAATGATAAGAAATCAACGAACGCATCTTTTGTTCTACTCGACACAAGTATTTAAAGAACAACTCTCTTAATTCTTCATCAAACTGCTGCAATGCGACTATATCCTCAAATGTTGTGTTTCCAACGTATTTTCGAGTATGAATGTCTATAAATGGTTGCTTATATCCACCAATCAAAGCATAGTAGCTAAGATTCTTCAGAGCATTTTCAGCCGCCACCTTATTTGACACAATGAGTCCCTTGTCAAATTCCAGCTTATGCAATTGATCCGTATATGATAAAAATGGTTTTGACATTGCCCCTCCTTTGTATCTCAGCACTCTATATATGAAAAAAGGAGGGGCCTCGGCACCCTCCTCCGATCGCAGGCTTCACGAGTTTCTGCAATCTGATCACTAAATACAGTATAATCGAGACATCCGCTAACTGTCAAGCAGTAAATGGACGAAACTTCCACTTATTTTGCCAACATATTAGTCTTTCTCTTGTTACTGTACCTTAGATAATATATGCTAAGAAAACTATTTTATTCTTCATTAAACTCCATCAGAACATAGTAAAGATATTAAAGGATTACGGCTATAGAAGCCTGCATAAAGACAGAGAGCTAAAAGAGCACTACTTGATGTAACAATGATATCTAATTTTCACTCATCATTATCCAAAAAGACCTACTCAAGTTTGAACAAAAATGCATTGTCAAAATCAAAAGTAGGTCTTTCTTAAATTTCATTTATCTAATTATAACTGTTACTATTTATCTTGTTTCTTTCTTGCGTTTCTTACTTGCTACTACTGTAACTCCAATACCTGAACCAAGCAATACAAGTACCCATAACAGTCGTTTGTTTATCAGACAAATGCTTTTAACCACCCCTCAAATCACGCCGATTGCAGTGAATGTTGGAACACAGACATACTTTATCGACCCTAATACCATTATCTATCTGCAAAGTGGATGACTTTTATATGGTACGACGAGGATGCATAGTCAATTCCATCTATGTAACCGCAATCAGACGCTGTGAAATAGAACTCGTCTTTGGAACAGTGATTAATATTCCTGTTCCAAAGTATACAAAGGTAAAAAAGGATTTACAGGAAATGATACTACATCGGTAAATTTCTTACTTTTCTCCTTCTTAATTATCTAAAGAAAGCCGGTCTAGAAAACTCTAAACCGGCTTATATTAATTCTGATTAAATTCTAATCTTAAGAATTACTTCTGTGGACCTGCAGCAACTAATGCCTTACCTGCTGGGTTACCCTCATACTTAGCGAAGTTCTTGATGAATCTGTCAGCTAAGTCAAGAGCCTTTGTCTCCCACTCAGAAGCATCTGCATATGTATCACGAGGATCAAGGATTCCTGAATCAACACCTGGAAGCTCTGTTGGAACTGCGAAGTTGAAGTGAGGAATTGTCTTAGTTGGAGCTGAAACTATAGCACCGCTAAGGATTGCATCGATGATTCCACGAGTATCCTTAATAGAAATTCTCTTACCTGTTCCATTCCATCCTGTGTTAACGAGGTATGCCTTAGCACCGCTCTTCTCCATCTTCTTAACAAGCTCTTCAGCATACTTAGTTGGATGAAGCTCAAGGAATGCCTGACCAAAGCAAGCTGAGAATGTTGGTGTAGGCTCTGTGATACCACGCTCTGTACCAGCAAGCTTAGCTGTAAATCCTGAAAGGAAGTAGTAC
>USJD01000243.1 GCA_900554835.1 uncultured Prevotella sp.
AAGATAAGTGAAATTTCTGACATGGCAAAATCCTGAGCAACTTTTTGTTGCTCAGGTGCTTATAAAAAATATTAAATTATAGTGTTGCGGAAATAAGGGAATTTACGTTTGTGGGCTGTTTTCCTGCTGATAACCCAAAATGTTCCATCGGGATGGTTGTCATTCGTCCCCATAAACTTCCGGCAACTGCTGGAATGTTGAGCAAGGAAGTGAACCAACTGATAGAATGGTTGATGAATAGAAAGAAATAACAATAAAAGTTGTTCCCGACACGGATAGGGAATTCGTTATGAAAAAGTACAATAGAAGATATACACCAGATCGAATCTCCGAGTTGAAGGAGAATGAGATATTCGTATTTGGCAGCAACCTTGAAGGTTCACATGGTGGTGGAGCAGCAAAGCTTGCCTATAACCGCTTTGGTGCGGTATGGGGATTAGGCACTGGCATACAAGGAAGAAGCTATGCTATTCCTACTATGCAGGGTGGAGTTGAAACCATCAGACCATACGTAGATGCCTTTATTCAGTTTGCGAAGCAGAATACAACACTGACGTTTCTTGTAACAAGAATCGGCTGTGGCATTGCAGGATTCCGTGATGAAGAGATCGCACCACTGTTTGAAGATGCCTTTGATTTAGAAAATGTAATCTTGCCAAAGGAATTTGTTGAGAACCTTGTGGCTACTCCAACAACTCCCGATGCGAATAAAACGACTTGGAACTCCACAGACTTTATTTCAACCTACGAACCTCTAATGAAGAAGGCTTCTAAGGGAGATCGTATTGCATATTACAAAGTCAAGGAACTCCGTGCACAGGAATATCGTAGTACGATAGAGATTGTCAACCAAGGGTACTATACAACAGAAGATGGCAAACGTGTAACATTTCCTACCATTACTCGCATGGAACATGAAACGAAGTTCTACAAGAATGAGTTTCGTGTAGATAACATTCCTACTAATGAGGAAGAAACAAAGATTATAGTTCGTAATGTAGATTGTCTCGAAGAAGGCGTTCGCCTTTGTCGAGAAGGTTATAATCCTGCTATCCTGAACATGGCGAGTCGAAGACATCCGGGTGGCGGTGTAATGCTGGGGGCTGGCGCACAGGAAGAATCATTATTCCGTCGTACCAATCTGTTCCGTTCGCTATATCAGTTTACAGAATACTTTATCAATCACGTTTGGTACAAGAAGTATATTACACCAGTCAGTACAGGTGAGCGTTACCCTCTGGATCGTAATTTTGGAGGCATCTATACGCCTGACGCCCTGCTATTCCGCGAGGATGAGCAACACGGCTATAAACTGATGGAATCACCAGAATGCCTATCTTTCATTTCTGTTGCTGGTATGAACCGTCCAAAAATAAAGGATGCCACACATATTGCAGACGATTTGATAGAAGGGACGAAGAACAAAATGCGTACAATACTACGCATAGGTCTTCGACATGGTCATGATTCCCTCGTGCTGGGAGCATTGGGATGTGGAGCCTATCGTAATCCTCCATCACATATTGCCAAACTGTTCCATGAGGTGTTTGAAGAACCTGAGTTCAAGAACAAGTATCGTCTCATCAGCTTTGCCATCCTCGATGACCACAATACTCATCAGGCGCAAAACCCCGAAGGTAATTACAAACCATTTGCGGATGAATTTGCAGAGACGGGAAACAAGAAAAGTGATCCGTCCCCAGAGGTGCTGAAGGCATTGATGATGTGGAAAATGGGTGCTGGAAATTCTGCAAAACGCTTCAATGGAGAGAATCCTATTCCTGTCAAAACAGTTGTCGCTACGAAGGACAGCTGGACTATCATGCCAATGCCAGAACAGCACACCACAATCCCTGTTGGTGTCATCCTTCCTGAGAATGCAATGGAATGTGTAAAATACGGTCACATCCCAGATGCCATGGAAGACCATTGGTTTATGTATTGTGACGATAACACTATCCGTTACTACCGAAGCTGGACTGGATTCTGTATCTATGTGGCCAAGTACGAGAAAGTCGATGATGGATATAAAATCACCGACCTCACCGTTAACCGTTATCCAGAGCAGTATAAATGTGATGATGACAAACATGATTTTGCACTATTCATGGCATTGCTTACTGAGGAGTATGGTGGTGATGCAAGTCTGTATTGGAACGCAGCATTTTAAGGAATGCTTGGTTACTAAAATTGGGCTTCAAGATTACAAGGGACTGACGTTGGTAAGATAGTAAGATGGTAAGATAGTAAGAAAGAGCGAGATTAGGAATAACGAAAGCCAAGTCTCGTTTTTTTATTTTTGTTTGATAGGTTTTGATGATTTGCAACATCACTATTATAAAATGATTGGATAAAAATGGAGTCTTTGTCGGAAATGATGCCGAGTTATATCCTTGCTTTAATTCCGAAGATTATGCATCAGAAGACAGGTTCTTTTGGAATATCGTGTTTGCAAGATCTAAAGAGGAACTGGATAGAAAACTCATAGAGTTGAAGAGTGTCTCGCCTCAAACCAACTACAACAAGTTTTCGGAGGCATTGGCTCCAATGATTTATTGGGGAGGTGACAGCTTTTATGATGTGATAGCGACAGAAGACATAGAGTAAGATAATCTCCTGTAAGCATTATGCAAACAACAAACTTTGAAGTTGTGCCCGACACGAACTAAGGGTATAGAGTTATGGCATGTGTTCGTTATAATTCTCCTATCCGTGTTTACGGTGTGGAGTTTGAGGATATTTATGAGGTGATTCGCTATTCTGGTAGTGGAAAGGCGAAGGAGGGAGTGTATGTGGATGATGACTCACAACGTTATCCTTGCTTCGATTATGAGGATTATGCTTCCGAGAATCGGTATTACTGGAACTTCGTGTTTGCCAAGTCTAAAAAGGAGTTGGAGAAGAAGATGGAGGCTTTGAGGAAAATGGATTCCAGTACAAACTACGATAAGCTGACGGAAGGCTTGGCTCCTATGATTTATTGGGGTGGTGATACGAACTTTCAGGTGTTCACGACGGACAATATGGATGGCTTTAAATCTCCTAAGAAATCATTTGGTGAATTGCTGGATATGCTCTTCAAATTCTGACAGTATGGTTGATATGTACAATCCAGAGATGAATACCTTGGACATACGTTCGAATGGTCTTTACCCCTCGAATGTGTTGAGCAATCTGTGCAGCAATGGATTCCGATTCGACGGAATGGTGTGTGGCAGTATGGAGGGCTTCTTGCAATCGTTGAAGAGGCAAGACCTTGACAAGCAACGCCAGATATGCAGTATGAAGGGAGGTAATGCCCGAAAAATGAGCGTTACTTCTTGGCAGACAGACCAAATCGTATGGTGGAAAGGACATGCCATCGACCGCCAAGGCAAGGAATTTCAGAGTCTGATACGACAGGCGTATCAGGCGATGTTTGACCAAAGTGAGCGTTTCCGTGCTGCGTTGATGCAGACGAGGGGGATGACGCTTGTTCACTCTACAGGTGAGAGTAATTCGTATAAGACGATACTTACTTCTGCTGAGTTGTGTGGCATCCTTATGGAATTGCGTGAAAGTTATGACCGACGAGATAAAACGCAGGAACTGAAGGATAAGTCTATTGATGGAAAAATATGGATAAAAATGTATAAATCTCGAAACTCTATGTCACTACAAGATAAAATACGTGGCTCGCTCATTGGGGGAGCTATTGGTGATGCCCTTGGCTATCCTGTGGAATTTGTCAACTCTTTCGAGGGAATACAGAAGCGTTATGGGGAGCATGGTATCACGAAGTTTGATACGACTCAATGGAGTATGGATGTCCAAGACAATAACGGTAAAGCTGTCATTTCTGATGATACGCAGATGACTTTATTTACTGCTAATGGATTGTTGAATGTAGCCAAAAATAAAAGCAATCCTAACTACCAGTATGGTATATGTATGGCTTACATCGAATGGTATCTTACTCAGATTGGCAAGAAATCGGGTAAGTACAAGGATTGTTGGATTGCCAAACTCCCAGAGTTGAATAAGCGTCGTGCTCCTGGACAAACTTGTATGGAATCTCTGTATTCATTATACAAAGGTTGGGAACCGCAAAATAATAGCAAAGGGTGTGGAGGTATCATGCGTATAGCTCCTATCCCTTTGTTTGCTGCCGTTAATAAGAGAATGTCTATCACGGATGCCATGAAGTTGGCTGCGAGTGCTTCTGAGATAACTCATCTGCATCCATTGGGTTTTCTGCCATCGGCTTTGGAATCTTACATCATCTATAATTTGATGGAAATGGAAGAAAGTTCTTTGACAGATTTTAAAAACTATGTGGATGATGGATTGGCTATATTGCATGTCATGTTTCCTGGGCATGATATACATGTAGGGGAGTTGAAAAGTTTGATAGAAAAGGCTATCAAACTTGCGGATAACTCCTTGTCTGATGTGGAAAACATCGAGAATATTGGTGGCGGCTGGACAGCGGAAGAAACCTTAGCCATTGCTGTATATTGCATAGTAAAGTATTATGGCGATTTTGAAAAGGCGGTAGTTGCTGCTGTCAATCATGGTGGGGATAGTGATTCTACTGGTGCCGTTTTGGGTAATATCCTTGGAACTGTAGTAGGGTATGATGCTTTGCCACAACATTTCAAAGAAAATATAGAACTTCACGATGTGATTCTTCATATGGCGGATGAATTGTTACAGGTATGAGAGGGCAGCTTTTATTCTTCAGGGCGTAAAAATGTTTGGTAAGGTTGGATATGTTCTTCAAATTCTGATACGACTGACGTACCAAGCTATTTTATTAAAATAGCTAAAAATAGAACAGAAAAACAAGTAAAAGTTAGTTTTCTGTTCTAATTTTTACTATTTTTGCATCATGATATTGGATTTAGAACATATAGGTAACATACCAGTCAGTACTTCGGT
>USJD01000244.1 GCA_900554835.1 uncultured Prevotella sp.
ATTTCATGAGCAAGGTAAAGAGCACCATCGCTGTGGTAGAAGACGATGAGGCTATACGTGATTTCCTGAAGACCCAACTTCTGGAAACCTACAATATCCTTACCTTCTGCAACGGAAAGGAGGCGCTGCCGGAGATTATCAAGCAGAAGCCAAACCTCGTTATCTCAGACATCATGATGCCAGAGATGGACGGCAATACGCTCTGTACCAAGATCAAGAACAACGTGAACACCAACCACATTCCGGTGATTCTGCTTACAGCGATGAGCAGAGAGGAAGACCAGTTGACCGGTTTGCAGTCGGGTGCCGATGCCTATGTGGTGAAGCCGTTCAATATAGACATCCTGCGCCGCACCATCATCAACCTGCTCAACGTGCGCCGTACTTTGAAAAACAAGTTTACGGGCAGCGAGAGCCAGAGCGACAAGCAGTTAGCGATAGAAAAAGACCAGTCGCCAAAAGACCAGCTGATAGAACAGGTGATGAAGGTAATCAATGATAACATGGATAATGAAGACCTGAGTGTGGATATGATTGCCCGCGAAATAGGACTGAGCCGTGTGCATCTGCACCGCCGGATGAAGGAGCTGACCAACCAGACACCACATGCCTTCATCCGCAATACCCGTCTGCAGTATGCCGAAAAGTTGCTGAGCCACTCTAACAAGACGATATCAGACATCATGTTTACCTGCGGTTTTTCCAACCCAGCCAGCTTCAGCACCATGTTCAAGAACCTTTATGGCTCTTCGCCTCGCGATTATATGCAGGCACACCGGAAAATCTAGCCTTTTCACAACCGAAAAGGCAAGATGTTTCCAGAAATAAAGTATTTGTTACAAAGCAAACAGTTTATGATACACCTCATAAAGTGTTGGTAACATTTTATGGGGGTATATTTAAAAGGAAAGCGGTAACTTTGCAGTAGTTTTCTGAATACATGTTTCAGCCATGAATTCAGATACTCATTCTGTAAATTTAAACCCAATAATAAAATGAAGAAAATTGCAATCTTATCGCTTTCCCTGACGCTTGCTGCCGCAGCACAGGCACAGACAGCTGAGTTTGACTATTTCAAGTATGCGGGCAATGACGCTCGCTTCAATGTTGAAATCGACAAGACTCACCAGTATTACAACCCCGTGCTGGCTGGTTTCTATCCAGACCCATCACTCTGCCGCGCAGGCGACACCTACTATCTGGTAAACTCTTCGTTTACCTTCTTCCCTGGTGTGCCTCTCTCAACCAGTAAAGACCTGGTCAACTGGCAGCCTGCCGGTCATGTGCTCGACCGCACATCACAGGTTCCATTGAAGGGACAGCACGTTTCGGGTGGTATCTTTGCACCAGCCATCAGCTACAACAAGAAGAACAAGACCTTCTATATGATTACCACCAATGTGGGAGCCGGCAACTTCTTTGTGAAATCAAAAGATCCTTCCAAGGGCTGGAGCGAACCTATCTATCTGAGAAAGATTGACGGCATCGACCCTAGCTTCTTCTTCGATGACAACGGCAAGGGCTATATCGTTCACAATGGTCCGGTAGTTGGCGGTGCCGATTACGAGGGTCAGCGCAGTATCCGCTGTTTCGAATTCGACGTGAAGGGCGACAGTATCAAGGGCGATTTCAAGGAGATTCTCCGTGGCGGAACCCATGTAGAGGCGCGTCCTATCTGGATTGAGGGTCCTCACCTCTTCAAGAAGGGCAAGTTCTATTATCTGATGTGCGCCGAGGGTGGTACAGGCGGATGGCACAGTGAAGTAATCCTGCGTGCCAAGAATCCGATGGGACCATGGGAGGAATGCCCTAACAACCCTATCCTTACCCAGCGTACCGGTCTCGACCCTAACCGCAAGGACCCAGTTTCCAGTGCCGGACATGCTGATATCGTAGAAGATGGCAAGGGCAACTGGTGGGCTGTATTCCTGGCTTGCCGTCCATACGAGGAGGATATGTACAATACAGGTCGCGATACTTATCTCCTGCCGGTAACATGGAAGGATGGATGGCCAGAGATTCTTGCCAAGAACACTCCTATCTCTACCGTTGGAGAAAAGGCTGGCTTGAAACCTGCAGAAAAGAATGAATTCTCAGGCAACTTCTCTTATGTTGATAACTTCGAGGTAGATAACAACAAGGCGGGTCTGAAAGAGTTGAATCCACGCTGGATGTTCCTCCGCGACTTTACAGATTGCTACAAGGTAGAAAATGGCAAATTGAAGATGAACCTCCTGCCAGGCAATATCTACAAGCGTGAGCCGATGTCAGCTATCTGGGCTCGTCAACAGCACGGCACATTCACAGCAGAGACTGAAATCAACTTTACTCCTCGCAACGACAAGGATATCGCAGGTCTGGCACTTCTCCAGAAGGAAGACCACAACTTCGTATTGGGTAAGACCATGAAGAAGGGCAAGCTGATGATTACCCTGACCCGTGCCGAGAAGAACAATGTTACCATCGCCTCTGCTCCTATCAAGGGAGGTAAGCTGAAGCTGAAGGTAGAAGGTCATGACAGATATTATGATTTCTATTATGCTGAGGAAGGTGGCAACTGGCAGCTTCTTGCCAAGGGTGTGGATGCCTCTAACCTGAGCACGCAGAAGAGCGGCGGCTTCATCGGTGCCTGCATCGGTCTCTATGCTTCTTCCAACAAGGAATAAAAAATATAATTATAAGGTATAAAAAAGACTCCCCGAGCTTTTCGGGGAGTCTTTTTTTATGTTTTGCCTTTATATAAGATTTACTTATTCTTTACGATATCCAAAGTCATCTTGCCAACCCAGATAGCGCTCTTGCCGTTCTGGTCAATTGGCACTGGTTTGCCATCAAGGTTGTTCAGATATTCCAACTGCTTGAAGTAGGTATGGCTATGACCGCCCAGTATCAGATCGATGTCACGGGTGGCTGGGGCAACCTCGGAATCGTCGATGCCATCTATCTTCCAGCCCAGGTGGGAGATGCAGATGATGACATCACACTTTTCTTTCTTCTTCAATATCTCTGTCATTTCCTTTGCCTTGGCGATAGGATCGAGGTATTTGATGCAACCATAGTTGGCTTCGGTTACCAAGCCTGCGAGTTCCGGACACAAACCGAAGACGCCAATCTTCAGTCCCTTACGTTTGATAATGGTATAAGGCTTTACGATATCAGCCAGTTCGGTACCGGTGAAATCGTAATTGGAGCAGACGATAGGGAACTTTGCCATCTTAAAGATACGCACCATGTTGTCGATACCGAAATCAAACTCATGATTACCTATCGTTGCCGCATCATATTTCATCTCGTTCATCAGACCAACTTCCACATCACCCTTGAAGAGCGAATAATAAGGAGAACCTTGCGAAAAGTCACCGCTATCGAAAAGCAGCAAGTCAGGATTTGCCTTACGTTCCTCCTGAATCATAGCGACACGACGGAGAAAACCACCACGATTTGCCATCGCAGTATCAGCGAGATTGGGATTGATAGGCATCACACAGGAATGTGTATCGTTGGTATGGAGCACCACCAGTTGTTTCTCCACTTTAGCAGCCTTTTTCGTTTTAGCCTGAGCTGCATCTGGCTGCATTGCAAAAAACGCAAGAGCCATTCCTATATATAATAATGTATGCTTCATCATTTCTACTTTTATTTTTCTCATTACTCAACTATGCATCGTCCTTCTATCTTAGACTCCACGCACTTTCCTTGCTTCTGCATCTCACGGAAATAATCCATGATAATATAGCGTACGTTATTTTCTTTCTGCTTAGGTGAAAGAACATCCGTACCACTCTTGAAAGCCACTAACTGGTCGTTACCTTCAGCCAGGTAATCGAGCGTAGCAATGCGGTAAGACTTAGAAGGCTCAACAGGCTGACCGTTGATAGTAGCCTCCTTCAGTTTTCCATCCTTTGTAATAGTAAGGCGGACAGCATGGCTCAACCCTTCTCCCCCACGATGAGCTATCTGCTGGAAGAGTTCTGTGACCTTATCACCCGTAAGTGTCAAAAAGCAGATTTTGTTTTCAAACGGAGCCATATCATTGACATCACCCACAGTAATCTTACCCTTTGCGAGGTTGCTACGGATGCCACCCATGTTATAGACAGAGAAAACCGGCTGCTCGTTGAAAGCCTGAGCACCCCATACTAAGATGTCGCAGAGCAGATTACTGAGTTCGCTTTCAGGGCGATGACGAGTCATATCGTGGGCAATACTACCCACAACAGGCCCCATAATACTATCCACCTTATTTTTATAAGGAGCAATAAACTGAGCAGCCTCAGCATCAGGCTTAGCATCCCATCGCTGATCGATGAGAATGCGAGTACGTTCCACCTTTGCCACCTTGTATTTTTGAGCAGCAGAAGGACTGACCATCAGCAACATAGCAGCTGCTGCCAGCATACATTTACCACTATTTTTTTTCTTCATACTTACTAAATTTAAAACATGATGACACAAAGATACGAATATTTGTGGAAAAAACTAAGAAAAATGATTGAAAATTTGCGAGATAGAAGAAAAAAGCGTAACTTTGCACCCGCTTTTCGGCGTAACCGCTGTTGTCTGGGCAGAAGAGTTGCCCGTCCATGTTGCGCAGGAACGACAAACAATTTTTAATTCTATACAAAAAATGGATTTGATTAAAGTTGCTGAAGAAGCATTTGCAACCGGCAAGAAGTTCCCTGAGTTCAAGGCAGGTGATACTATCACAGTCGCTTACAAAATCGTCGAGGGTACAAAAGAGCGTATCCAGCTCTACCGTGGTGTTGTTATCAAGATCTCTGGTCATGGTGACAAGAAGCGTTTCACAGTTCGTAAGATGTCTGGTACAGTAGGTGTTGAGCGTATCTTCCCTATCGAGTCACCAGCTATCGATTCTATCGAGGTGAACAAGC
>USJD01000245.1 GCA_900554835.1 uncultured Prevotella sp.
AACATATCATAAAGTTCAAAGTTCAAAGTTCAAAGTTAGTAGTCTCGCTGCATATCCGCAATCTTCTGCTGCAACTTCTTTACCTGCTCCTCCTGGAGAACTCGCTTGTACTCGATTGGCACTACCTGGATGAAATCCTCTACGTAGTGGTTCCAGTCGTCGAGCATGGTACGGGCAAGCTTACTGCCAGTGTAGAGATAATGCTGACGGATCAGCTCATGCAACTCCTTGCGATAGGTACTGTCCTCCACGAGGTTGATCTCCACCATATCCATGTTACAGAAGTAATCGAAGTTGTGGTTCTTATCCCATACGTAGGCAACACCACCACTCATACCAGCGGCGAAGTTACGGCCAGTTTCACCGAGCACTACTACTCTACCGCCCGTCATATACTCGCAGCAGTGGTCGCCAGCACCCTCAATCACGGCGATGGCACCGGAGTTACGAACACCGAAGCGCTCGCCTACCTTACCATTGATATACAACTCACCGCTTGTGGCACCATACAGACCGGTGTTACCGGCGATGATGTTATCCTCGGCAGAGAAGTTGCTGCGGATAGGAGGAAGGATGGAAATACGACCTCCTGAAAGTCCCTTGGCGAAATAGTCATTGGTCTCACCCTCGAGCTTGAAATCCACTCCCTTGACCAGGAAGGCACCGAAGCTCTGACCTGCAGAACCCTTGAACTTCACGTTCACGGTCTTGTCTGGAAGACCAGCCTCACCATATTTCTTGGCAATCATACCGCTCAGCATCACACCGGCAGCACGGTCGGTATTCTTGATGGCAAAATCGAGGTTCACCTCTTCCTGGTTCTCGATGGCACGCTGTGCACCACGAATCAACTGCTGGTCGAGTACATTGTCGAGGTCATGAATCTGCTCGGTAGTATGATAGAGTGAGCAATGACCTGTCTCACGATGCAAGAGACGTGTGAAATCGAGCAAGTCTGCCTTCTCCATGATGCTCTTAGCCACCTCTGGCTCTACGGCATCAGAACCTGTAGCAGGAACAATCTCCTCATCAGACTTGCGAACGATGAGTTCTGTATGACCGATGATATCATTCAAAGAGGTGTAACCCATCTCTGCCAAGTACTCACGAACCTCCTCGGCGAGGAAGCGGAAGTAGTTGATAAGATATTTGTAACTGCCACGGAAGTGAGCACGGAGCTTAGGATCCTGTGTGGCAACACCCATAGGACAGGTATTCAAGTTACACTTACGCATCATCACACAACCCAAGACGATGAGGGCTGCAGTACCGAAACTGAATTCCTCTGCACCGAGCAAAGCCATCAGGATGATGTCACGACCGCTCTTCAACTGACCATCCACCTGAAGGCGAACCTGTCCACGAAGACCGTTCTTCACCAAAGTCTGCTGAGTCTCAGAAAGTCCGATTTCAGGAGAGATACCTGCGAAACGCATACTGGATGCAGGGCTGGCACCTGTACCACCCTCAGCACCAGAGATGACGATGAGGTCGGCCTTTGCCTTAGCCACACCGGCAGCGATGGTACCCACACCACTCTCAGCTACCAGTTTGACAGAGATAGCAGCCTTAGGGTTCACATTCTTGAGGTCGAAGATGAGCTGAGCCAAATCCTCGATACTGTAGATATCGTGATGAGGTGGAGGAGAAATCAAGCTGATGCCAGGGATAGAGTGACGGGTCTTGGCGATGACCTCGTTGACCTTGAAGCCAGGCAACTGACCACCCTCACCCGGTTTAGCACCCTGTGCCACCTTGATCTGGATTTCCTCTGCATTTACCAAATATTCTGTTGTCACACCGAATCGACCGGAAGCCACCTGCTTGGTCTTGCTGGAGAGGCTGATGCCATCCTGTGTAGAATGGAATCGCTCGTTATCCTCACCACCTTCACCAGTATTGCTTCGAGCACCGAGGGCGTTCATGGCGAGTGCCATTGCCTCGTGAGCCTCCTTGGAGAGGGCACCGAAACTCATCGCACCCGTAACGAAGTGCTTTACAATTTCCTCTACTGGCTCTACCTTGTCGATAGAGATAGGGTTCTTGCGGAAACTGAAGAAGTCACGGATGAAGATAGGCTCCTGCTTATCGTCAACGAGATGTGTATATTTCTTGAAGAGATCGTAATCGCCCTTGCGTGTTGCGAGCTGCAGGGTAGCGATGGTCTCTGGGTTCCAAGCGTGCTTGATACCGTCTTTGCGGTAGTGGAACTGTCCCATGCTTGGCAGGAAGTCGAGCTTCTTGGTCTCGAATGCCTTGTCGTGCAGGCGGATGGCATCACGGGCGATGGTCTCAAGTCCGATACCGCCGATGGTGCTCACCTCTGTTCCGAAGTAGCTCTTCAGGAGGCTCTCGCTCAAACCGATGCTCTCGAAGATCTTGGCACCACGGTAACTGCGGATGGTAGAGATACCCATCTTAGCCATAATCTTGAACAAGCCCTTCTTCACAGCCTTGATATAGTTCTGCTCGGCTGTATGATAATCCTCCTGAATCTTTCCCTTCTTTACGAGGTCGTCGAGGATGGCGTATGTCAAGTATGGACAGAGGGCTGATGCACCGTAACCCAACAAGAGGGCGGCATGCATTACCTCACGAATCTCACCACTCTCTACGATGAGGGCAGTCTGCACACGCTTGCCGGCATCAATCAGATAATGGTGAACGGCGCTTACTGCGAGCAGAGATGGGATGGCTGCATGGGTCTCATCCACACCACGGTCGGAGAGGATAATATAGTTGTAACCGTCATCCACACTCTTGGCAGCCTCCTTGCAGAGTTCTTCCAGAGCCTCATGCAATCCTTCTTCACCCTTGGCGGTTTCGAAGAGCATGTGGAGTTTGACGGTATTGAATCCCTTGTAGCGGATATTCTGAAGGATATCGAGCTGGGTATTGGTCAGGATAGGATGTGGCAAGCGAACCATCTTGCAGTTGCTCTCGTCTGGGTTCAGAATGCCGGAACCTACTCTACCGATATACTCAGTAAGACTCATCACGAGGTTCTCACGGATGGAGTCGATGGCAGGGTTGGTAACCTGAGCAAACTGCTGACGGAAGTAGTTGAAGAAAATCTGTGGCTGGTCGGAAAGCACAGCAAGCGGAGTATCATTACCCATAGATGCAGTAGGTTCCTGCCCCTTGGTAGCCATTGGGATGATAGTACCGTCGATATCTTCCTCGCCAAAACCGAATTCCAATTCCTTGCGAGTGAGGTTATCCACACCATTTTCCACCTTACGACCACTGCGGAGTTTCTCCAGTTCAATACGGTTGGTGTTCAACCACTGGCGATATGGATGCTGGGCAGCCAGACGCTCCTTGATTTCACCATCGTAGTAGATCTTACCTTCCTGTGTATCGATGAGGAGAATCTTACCAGGCTGCAGACGACCCTTCTCGGCAATCTCTGTAGGATCGAAATCCATGACACCTACCTCAGAAGCCACAACCATCATATCATTCTTGGTGATGGTATAGCGTGCTGGGCGCAAACCGTTTCTATCAAGCATACCACCGGCATAGCGGCCATCGCTGAAGAGCAAGGCAGCAGGACCATCCCATGGTTCCATCAAGATAGAGTGATACTCATAGAAAGCCTTCAGGTCTTCAGAGATAGGGTTCTTGTCGTTGAAGCTCTCAGGCACCATGACAGCCATGGCGTGAGGCAGAGACAGACCGCTCATCACGAAGAACTCGAAAACATTGTCGAGGCTTGCAGAGTCACTCATGTTAGGCTGAACGATAGGAGAAATCTCACGGATATCGCCCAGAGCCTCACTGCTCAACACACTCTCACGAGCCTTCATCCAGGCACGGTTGCCACGGATGGTGTTGATCTCACCATTGTGGGCAAGGAGACGGAAAGGCTGAGCCAGACTCCATGTAGGGAAGGTGTTGGTAGAGAAGCGGGAGTGAACCAATGCCAAACCGCTTGTGAAATAATTATTGGTCAAGTCAGGATAGTATTGACGCAACTGGAGGCTGCTCAACATACCCTTATAGACGATGTTCGAATTAGACAACGAACAGATATAGAAATCAGGATCACTGACACGTTTCTCAATGCGTTTGCGGATGAGATAGAGAGTGCGCTCGAAAACTGGCACTTTGTCGTCAGTAACACCGGTGATGAAAATCTGCTTGATGGCAGGTTCATTGCTCAAAGCTGCTTCACCGAGGCAATCAGGGTTGGTAGGAACATTGCGGAGGTGCATCAACTGCAGACCCTCGCGCTCGATCTCCTCAATCATGATAGAGAGGATTTCCTGCTGTTTCTTCTCGTCTTTAGGCAAGAAGATAAGACCGGTACCATATTTACCTTTTTCTGGTACAGGGATACCCTGAAGAAGAATAAACTCATGTGGAATCTGGAGCATGATACCAGCGCCATCACCCGTCTTGTTGTCAGCTCCCTCAGCACCACGGTGGCGCATATTTTCGAGAACTTTCAAGGCGTTATCGACCAGCTCATGGCTCTTGTTTCCGTGGATGTTAACCACCATACCTACGCCACACGCATCGTGCTCATAGGCTGAACTGTACAATCCTTTTTCCATTTCTTGTTCGTTTTATATCGGTTATTTATAACTATCTATTTTAATGTTAAATGTTGAATGTTGAATGATTCTTCACTTGAATTCTTCACTCTTCGTTCTTCACTCTTCACTTATTTATACGCTTTCTCGTGAACTCCCGCAACAGCTCGTCCGCTTGGGTCGTTCTGGTTTTTGAAAGAAGCATCCCAGGCAAGGGCTTCGGCTGTAGAGCAGGCTACACTTGGTACACTTGGCACGCTCTTGGCTGCACTGTCGCTTGGGAAATGCTCAGCGAAGATAGAACGGTAATAGTACTCCTCCTTGTTCTGTGGAGGA
>USJD01000246.1 GCA_900554835.1 uncultured Prevotella sp.
CCAACGACCCCGAGATTACAAATCACGTGCTCTGGCCAACTGAGCTAAAGAGGCGGGTGGACAAGCGATTCATATCGCACCGCTACAACCAAGTACCCTTGCTATGTTCCCATCCTGGGGGATTCCGAGGGAGCTGGTCGTATGAGACTTGTCCGTCTCAATGTGCTTTAAAATGCTTATTGCTTTTAAGCGGATGCAAAGGTACGGCTTTATTTTGTATTGACCAAAACTTTTTCGAGAAAAGTTTTGGTCTTTAACGTTTATTTAGAAAAGTAGGCTCAAAATCGCTTTAGAAATCGACGACAGTAATGCCTGCTCCACCAAATTGCACATGTTCGTCAGCGTAATGTACCACATTTGGGATACTGCTCACATACTGTCTGATGAGTTGGCGCAGAATACCGTTTCCTTTTCCATGCAGGATTCTTACGCGAGGCATTCCCACCAGTATGGCATCGTCTATAAAGTGCTGAACCGCATTGAGTGCTTCGTCTCCACGCATACCTCTTACATCAAGATCCTGATGGAAATTACTCTTGTGGGCATCAATCGTCTTGCGTGTCTCCTTGCTAATACCGTATGAAGCCAAATTCTCTTTTCTTTCTTCTGTCTTATCCTTTTCTGTAGAAGCAGTGGCATGTTCCAGTCTGCTGAGGCGCATTTTTGTTTTCATGCCTCCAAAGACAGCGGTGGCCATGTCGCCGGCAATGCTTTCAATCTTGCCCACGGTAGTGAGTCCCTTGATGCGCACGGTGTCACCTTCTTTCAACTCCTTGTTGCTTTCTGCCTGTGACTTATTCTGCGCATTGCGTAGGGCGGCAGCAGCTTTCTCCTGATTCTGTGCCTTTTCAGCCTTTCGTTTGGCGTGGCGTTCTTTTCGTTGCTGTATCTGCGCTATCTTGCGGGCAATCTTGTCATCATTGTCCTTTGTGTCAATCTCCTGCATTTCCTGTTTGAATGCATCCAGTTCTTGACGAATGCGCTTAGTTTCTTCTTTCTCAGCCTGGTTCTCGCGAATTTCTCGGATGGCATTCTCTATCTTCTTATTACTTTCCTTGAGAAGTTCTTCTGCCTGCTGCTTGGCCTTGGCGAGAATCTGCTTGCGACTTTTTTCTATTTCCTCTATATCGCTCTCGTATTTGGAGATGGTTTTCTCCATATCCTTTTCGCGCTGGTGTATGCTCTGTCGCTTGTTTTCCCAGTAGCGCTTGTCTCTGACGATATCCTGCAGGTACTTGTCGCTCTGGATATATTCAGAACCTACAATGTCGCTGGCTTCTTTGATGACCTCCTCTGGTAAACCGATCTTGCGGGCTATCTCAATGGCGAAGGAAGAACCAGGACGACCGATAGCCAACTGGAATAATGCTTTCATCTCATGGCGGTCGTAGAGCATGGCTCCATTGGCTACTCCTTCATGACTGTCTGCAAAGTGTTTCAGATTCTGGTAGTGGGTTGTTATGACACCATAGGCTTGTTGCTTGCAGAATTTGTCGAGCACCGCTTCTGCTATGGCACCGCCAATGCCAGGTTCTGTACCCGTACCGAACTCATCTATCAATATGATGGTACTGTTGTTGGCAGCCTTCATCATATTTTTCATGTTGAGGAGGTGGGAAGAGTAGGTACTGAGATCGTTCTCCAGACTCTGTTCATCACCGATATCAATCATGATGTTCTGGAATACGCCCGTCTTAGATCGTTCGCTTACCGGTATGCTCAGACCACACTGCAACATATATTGTAGCAATCCTACGGTTTTCAGACAGACGGATTTACCACCGGCGTTAGGACCGGATATGATCAGTATTCTTTTTTCTTGTGTTAAGATAATATCGAGTGGCACTACCTTTTCGCCTTTCTTCTCCAGAGAGATTTGGAGGAGTGGGTGGATGGCTCGTATCCAGTCAATATGTGGGTGGTCTTCTACTTCTGGTTCTATTGCCTTGAAGATTTCTGCTATTTTAGACTTTGCCTGTATCAGGTCTATTTTAGCTAAAAAACGATAGCTGTCCATCATCTCGCGTACGTATGGGCGTACCTTATTGGTAAAGCTTGTGAGGATGCGGATAATTTCCTTGCGCTCTTCACCTTCCAGTTCGCGCACGCGGTTGTTGGCTTCCACCACTTCAGTCGGTTCAATGAATACGGTCTTACCGGTGGCACTCTCGTCATGTACGATACCTTTGATTTTCTTTTTCAGCGTAGGTATCACCGGAATCACTAGTCTGCCGTCACGAAGCGTTGGGGTTACATCCTTTTCAACCACACCTTCGCTTTGTGCAGAACGTAATATACTATATAAGGTACGCGAAATACTTCCTTCGGTCTTTGCAAGTTCTCTTCTGATCTGCAGCAGTTCCGGTGTAGCATTGTCACGTATCTTTCCGTATTTATCCAATATCTGATCGATGCGCTGAATAATCTGAGGAAAGGTTATCACGCCTTTTGCCAAGCGGTGCAAGGCAGGATATGTATATTTCTTCTCCCTGCGCCAACCGTCGTTTTCTTCAGCATGACTGTCGTCTTCATCGCTGTGGTTGAGAATCTTCACGATGCTCTCAATGGTTGAAAGTGAACGGCGAAGATCGAAAAGTTCATTTTCCTCCAAATGGGTGTTTTCTATGCGGATACGTACGATACTCTCTCTCACATCATAGAAATATTGTAGCGGAAAGTCCTCTACTTCAGAGATGAGTTGTCTGAACTCGCGCACTTGCATGAGCCATTCGTTTATCGTTTCTGCATGGTCGCTGAATCCCATTTTCTCCACCTGTTCCTTGCCGAGGGTGGAAAGACAGCGTTCGCGCAACATGGTTCGGATTTCATTAAATCCTATCTTTTGTTCAAAATTATCTGGATAAATCATTTCTTGTTTCGAAAATTTTTGTGCAAAGGTACTGCAAAATTCTGATTTAGCGAAGAAAATTAGCATTATTTTTCTGCTGGGTTGATTGGATGCTCTTATTGGAATGAATAATGTTAATCTCGATGGGGTAAACAGTACTTCTTTATTGTTTGATCAGTTGATTCCAGACATTTCCAAGCATGGCAGCCCCACCAAAGTGCCATGCTTCTAATTGTGGAATATTGGCTTCTGTTATTCCGCCAAGTGCAAAGACCCGTTCGTTGATGATTCCTTCTTTTGCTGCTTCTGTCAGTTGCTCTGATGTGAAAGCATGACAGTAACCTTGCTTGGATATGCTGTCGAAGATAGGGCTGAGGAATACGTAATCATAATGGAACGCTAAGGCTTCTCTGACTTCATCCAGAGAATGGCATGAACGGGAGATGCTTCCTGTGAAGTTGGCTGGAATTTGATGGTTCCTGCGATTGAGATGAATACCGTGTAGATGGTATTTCATGCAGAGCTCAAAATGATCGTGTATCACAATCCGTGAATACCATTTCTCTGGTATCGTCTTCAATAGCTTTTCGCAATCAGCTTGGGATGACTCGGGTTTCCTGAAATGGAGCAGGTCAATACCCGATTCAAACAACTGGTTGATATAGGTAGCCTCATCTTCAATGAAGTGGGGCAATGTGATTACTACTCTTTTCATTTCTCGGTCTTGTCAGATATGATGGGTTCATCTGTTAGAATGTGTAGTTTTTGAGGTGCATGGAAGTGATTGACAGGTCCATGTCCTTCACCGATCTTGACGTCTTTTCCGGCTTCGATGGCATCTGATAGATAAGCCTTAGCAGAAGAGATGGCTTCTTCCATATTGTATCCGCGAGCAAGATAAGAGGTGATGGCAGAAGAGAGCGTGCAACCTGTTCCGTGCGTATTGCATGTATTTACCGTTGCACCTTTATAGATTGCAGTTTCTCTGATATCGCCTGTATGTTCCTGTTTGTTGGCTTCTTGATGCTGTTTGTTCTCGAAAAGATAATCCATCTTTTCTGTTCCTTCAAAGTGACCGCCTTTGATAAGAACGTTGTTGCACCCCAATTGGATAATGGATGCGGCTGCTTTCCTGATATCGTCCACGTTCTGGATTTTCCTTCCTGCGAGGATTTCTGCTTCTGGAATATTCGGAGTGAGCAGGGAGGCAAGTGGTAGGAGTTCTTCTATGAATATCTCCAGCGCATCTTTCTGCATGAGTTGGCAACCGCTTGTGGAAACCATCACCGGGTCGATGATTAGCTGGAAGGAACGGGTAGGGGCTGACGCTTGTTGCTTATCTGGCGCTGCAGTTAAGTATTTTTTGAGCGTTTCTGCTATCGCATGTATGGTTTCGCCGTCGTTAACCATTCCTATCTTGATGGCTTGAGGGTGAATATCATCCATGACAGCTTCGATTTGTCCGCTTACAATTTCCGGTTCAACTTTTTGGATTCCAAACACGCCGGTGGTATTCTGCACTGTGATGGCAGAAATCGCAGAGGAAGCATATACGCCCAGGGCAGACATCGTTTTTATGTCAGCCTGAATGCCTGCTCCACCACAACTGTCAGAGCCTGCTATAGTTAATGCTGTATAATATCTCTTCATATTCTTTTCGTCTTAAAAATGATTTAAACGATCTATCGGGTAATAATGAAAAAAGCCTTCTGAAATTTCTTTCAGAAGGCTTTGCGGAGAGAGAGGGATTCGAACCCCCGGTACCTCTCGGTACGACGGTTTTCAAGACCGTTGTAATCGACCACTCTACCATCTCTCCAAATTCAGTCTGGATGACTATAGCTTGGTTTTCTTAAGCGGTTGCAAAGGTACGACTATTTTCTGGTCCCACCAAATTTTTTGCGAACTTTTTTTCAAAAATCTCAAAAAAAGTGCATATTTCTTGATTTTACCCTGTTTTTGGCTCACCCGACAAACCAGGGGGATTAAGCATATAGCTTTGTAAGTCTGAA
>USJD01000247.1 GCA_900554835.1 uncultured Prevotella sp.
GACCACCAGCCCGAAGGTTTCTTCACTCGTCAGGATGCAGACATGACTTACTTATTGGGATTCTGAAATGATGGATGCATCACTATTTATACTGCTTCCGACGGGAGACGAGGTGATAGGTTTACCCCTTACGGAAGAGGGTCTTCGCGATTTAGTAGCTCCTCTGATGAGCGTGAAGAAATACGCACGTCAGAACGGTATCAATTTGCGCATTTTCTTCGATAAGGATAATGTCAAGCGCTTCAAAACAGATGTGGGTGGCGTTGTGGATAAAGCAGCCTATTTGAGCAAAGCATCCGTGATATTGCGCAATTTTGTCAGTTCCAACAGCACCGATGTTCAGAAGAATGCTATCCTTGAAGGCAATTACAACTACATCCGTTGGGACACCATAGAATGCATGGCCCACCAAGATGTAGCGCTTGTGGTAAAGAGCGCATTCGAGTTGCCAGGAGCACCATGTGTGTTATCGTTGTCGCCAGGGATTCCAACCGACTATAAGCAGGTGACAATCATCAAGGACAGAACTTACGATGATGGTCGTCCTGAACTGAAGAATATTCCCCTGTTCTTCTCAGCAGAGGAGTGCATAGAGTGGATGTCGGCGTTACTCGATGGGCACTTTTCGCTGATAGGCAATCGAGACTACCGGCCCACCACGATGAAGTGGGGAAAACAGCGGATATATCAACGTATTGAAGACGGCAACTACTGGTATTTTGATTTTTTCCACCGCGAGAATAAGATTCACTATGAGGTGTTTGATGTTGCCGGCATTCACCTTGGCGAAGCCAATGCAGAAGGTGCGCTCGTGGTTGGAACAGCAGACGCAAAAAAGTCGATCAGTAAGATATTGCATGGGAAGTAATCTGTGTATGGCTTGCTCACATCCAACCAAGCTATCCGAGCAGCGTGGTGCGATATCACTTGCCTGTACAAAGAGCAAAAAGGACGATTAACGATTAACAAATTAATATTTTAACATGATTTAAGGAGCTGTCCCCTGATTCATTCCTGGAGTCCTCGCTCTGGTGTAGTGCATCAGCAAGGAGGTCTTTGACAAAGGACGTTCATTCTTGCAAGCGGAAGCACAGAAGGTGCTTCTACCTGCCGTTTGGAATGGGAGAATATTAGAACTGAAGAACATAATGCAAGCAGATTTCTTCTTGCAGAGATTCAATAATGACAAAATGAGGTGAATATGAATAACAAATTCTACGCAAATGTTCAAGGGCCAGTGCCTGAAGCAATTGTGGCTTGCTTGAAGAAAGCAAACGAGATAATAGCGAACGATTCTGAGGTCAACCTAATTGTGTTGTACAGCTATACTAAGAATAATTTCAATACCGTTGCACAAGTATTAGGAGCAGATAATGTCAATCGGATGTTTTCTCAGCCTCTGCGTTTTCAGAAAATTTCCAGACCTATTCAGTGCATGACGGAACGAACATACAATGAATGGCAGCAGGGGGCGAATATAGTAATATGCTGTCACATGGATGCCAAAGCTGTTCAGAAGGTTGATGACTTCCGCTCTGCGAAATACGTTATGGCTGTCTCATGGCTCAAAGATAAGTTGGATGACTGGGTTCTCAGATGGAACGCAGAATGCATCTATGGCGATAAGATTGATAAGGAAAATATCGAGGATGAATCTTTGTCACTTTTGAGGACAGCATTGAAAGAGATGGACGTAAGGATGTTCGGTTCCAAGGACTTTCATCATCCTGATGATGAGAACACATGTAAGACTTATATACGTACTATCAATAAGTATATGCCAGAAGTCTCATCTTCACAGATAACAAATATTCTTGTGACGGAACTGGGGTGGTCGAATGTCAGTGCGTCACAAGTTGGCGAACTACTGAATAGACTGAAAAATGGCCGTACATTCCGTGGAGGGGATAAAACCGGGCTTGCGCAGTACTTTAAGGGCTGGAAGAGCAAATTAAAAGAAGAACGGTAATGACTGATTTTGTAAGCTACGCCACAAGCAGGTACTGTCTTGATGAAGAACAGACAAAACTACTTGCAGAGTTCCACAAGCATGTGTGGAAGGATTGCAAGATAGAAACTGTTGGGCAACTGACCGAATATGAGAACCTATATCTGCAGTATTCTGAAAAGTTTGACTTTGTCTATGATACAGAGGTCGATGAGTTTGGATTTGTGGATATGAATGATGGTAAAGCGTGCTTACTCTCCAAAGGAAGGTTTGAACAGTTATTAAAGAATCTGAGTACAAGCGAATTTGCAACGAAAAGCTGAGAGTATGGGCTTTCGGACTTGGAAATTGTGGTCTTACTTAGTTTTCTTGCGGATATACTAACCTCGGCTACCAGAACCGTCGTTCTGACCATCTTGCCGCAATGTGGCAGATTGTCAACTGGGATGTTGTTGAACAACGGAATAATTAATAAATACATGGAACAGCAAGAGAAAATCTCAATGGAAGATATAGATAAAATAGAGAAGATATTTAATGTAGAATATTCTGATACTGTTAAGTATGCAGTACGTTATGGTTACAATTATCGAATAGAGGCAGAGCAGAAGCATAATTCCTATTCCCATGCTTGTTTACCAGATACATCTGCAATTCTTCTATGGCTTGGTCAAAAAGTAATTGACGGAGTTATATGGGATTTATTCAAAGTAGCTGCAAAAAAGCTTTATGAGAAGTTTGTCAAGTCCAATAGTTATCTTTCGGAAAAACTCAGTAAGTTCCTGTCAGATGAACAAGACCTCAAAAGATTCTATACTTACGTAAAAGAATTCAATGAGCAGAACATGACCGTAACAGAGGAACAGTTCAAATATATTCGAGAAGAAATAATTGCAGATTTCTTTGGAAAGGAATGTGGAAAGATATATGAGCAAGAACATCGCCTACCTACAATCCAAGAATATATGAGGATTAACCGTGAGGCTTTAGTTCATGCAGATAAACTTATGGTGCTTCTGAATTAGGGCGTTAAATTCTGCGGTAACCATCTATTTCTCCACATTGCCCACTAAAGAATAAGTAAGTGGATAAACTCAACGGCGAGTTACAGGCTCGCCGCCGCTAGATTTCTTTAGAGGTTTCTTTGACATGGTAGTGGCGGGAAGACAAGATTATCCTGACATGACGAAGGCTCTCTTATGTTAATCATAGGTAAAAATCGAAAAAGTTCAATTCTTGGAAATATGCTTTACCCAGTAAACACTGGAGGCAGAGCTATATTGCCATAGGGGTTGGATGCTTACTTTAAATATACAGAATGAATAATATCTCAGATTGGATTATTCCAATATCTTCATCATTGGTAACAATTATTGTTACAGTAATGACTTGTAAATGGCAATTACGAACCGAGTTAAGAAAAATATCGGAGAATTATGTCTCCGATAAGAAGTATAAAGCATACTATAATGCGGTGAATATGTTTTATTCAATTATGTCAGAAATTAAAAATAAGGGAACAATAGTCGGTCCTTCTGATAGATTTCAAGAAATGTTGAAAGTAAAAGAAGACCTCTTTGTTTATGGTTCGGACAAAGCTTTTAGGGCTTTTACTGAGTTTCTTTGCAATAGTTCTCAAAATCAGCCTAATCAAGATTACATTGAGTATTTCTTGAATTTTATGTTGATTGTAAGAAAAGAAATCTCTGGAGGAAAAAGTAAATTAACAACTGATGATATTCTGCTGAATATTATGCAAAGTCATGAAGAACTTCGTAAATATCAAGTTTTTTGTGGCTTTAAATAAAATGTTATCTCATAAAAACAAATACGTTTTCCGAATGCTATTCTTGATTGTTGTATTGTAGCTTATGAGGCGATGTTTATAGCAAGGATGTTGAAATAATAGAGAATATTACGATGGAACGACAATATAACGAATTGCAGAAAGCCTATACAAAGGAGGTTTTGGCAAGTATGATAAAGGCAGATATACGCAGTAGGTTTCCCGAGCCTTATGCCAGTATGTATTGCCAGCAGTTTGATGATTTCAAAAATGTTGCAGATTTCTTGGAATTTGCAGCAAAGTTAATGAGGAGATAATAATATATATAACTAGTCTTTTCTTTTTGCTGGTTCATGTAAATAAGGCTTAAGGTTAGGTATAGAAAGCCCAGCATCAAGGCGGTCCCATCCCGCACAATATGGCGAAGACCTTTGATGGTCCGCCAACCTTAGAGCGTAGTGGTTCCGAGCACCGAGTAGGGCGGTTTCCTTCTTCTCGCCTGAGGAGAGAAGACCGAGATGAGAGGTGGAGCCTTCCTTAAGGGTAAGGAAGGACGGGATGATTTTAGAAAACATGTTATTGATCAATAAATAATAATGTTATGAAAGGAATAGTATTAGCAGGTGGTAGCGGAACACGCTTGTACCCCATCACAAAGGGTATCAGCAAGCAGCTGATACCAATCTTTGATAAACCGATGATATATTACCCAATATCAGTATTGATGTTGGCAGGTATCCGTGAGATACTCATAATCTCAACCCCATTCGACTTGCCAGGTTTCAAACGCCTCTTAGGCGATGGAAGCCAGTTAGGTGTGAAGTTCGAGTATGCAGAGCAGCCATCACCAGATGGCTTAGCCCAAGCCTTCATTATCGGAGAGAAATTTATTGGCGATGAGGCTGCTTGCCTCGTATTAGGCGATAATATCTTCTATGGTGCAGGATTAAATCAGATGCTGCATCAAGCAGTTGTAGATGCTGAACAGAATAACAAGGCTACCGTTTTTGGCTATCGTGTAAGTGATCCGGAACGATATGGAGTTGCAGAGTTTGATGAGCAAGGCAATTGCCTGAGCATTGAAGAGAAGCCTCAGCATCCAAAGAGCAACTATGCTGTGGTAG
>USJD01000248.1 GCA_900554835.1 uncultured Prevotella sp.
GAACAATCGTTAGAAGCAATAATCGATACTTATAAGTTGATTGAGTCAATTCGTTCAATTCAAAATTAAAAATAGATATAGTTATGGTTAAACAAATTGTATTTTTAGTTATGGTAGCTATGGCAATGGGAGCTTGTTCTACGGAGCAGAATGTCATGGAGCAGGTAAGAATGAGTGATGTGGTAAACTCTGGCTGTATATCTTCGTTCTCAGCAACAGAAAGCCGTCCTGAATATTATAAAGCAGAAAAAGAAAAGTCTGCAAAGATGTTGGTTTCTGTTGATGCAAAAGGTATTGCTCATTTTCAAGTGACAGACCTCCAGGAAAATTGTGCAATAAATGGATTTAACCCTCAAATATATTCACAAGACGGAGAAATCCGTATTGTGTTGATTCCTTTAGGAGATTCCACGATTGAGGCAGACTGTATGTGCAACTATAATGTAAGTTTCAATCTGTCGAACTTAGCTTCCGGCACTTATCATGTGATGGTATATCGTTCTGATTTCTCGGGTAAATATGATTCAGCCAAGCCATGTTATGAAGGAAACATGTCCTTCGTGCCAAATAAAAACGTGGAGGTTGAGTTAAAATAAATAACAAAGTCCTCTCTGTTACTATAGCCTAAATTCAGGCGATAAACAGCAAAAAGTGGCGATAGGTGTGCGAAATCTATGTTTTTTATGAGATTTCGCACACCTATCGCCACTTTTTGCTATTTTTTTGATGATTTGATGAGATTACACCTTATTATATATAGGAGTTATTTTTGTTACATTCTATCCGAATCTAGTCTTTCAGACAGCCAATAGGCACAACATATACTCCGTCTTCTCTGCGATAAGCAAAACTTCCTACGGCGGTAAGTATCATCAGGAAAGAAGGCGATTTCATTTTTGTGGTATCTATCTTTTGCGATAGTTTTTGGAGATTGGCAGCTCCTTCTTCGATTAATTTGTCACCACCAATTTTGATTTCTATTAATCCATAATCACCATTTCTTAAATGCACAACTGTGTTGCATTCCAGACCAGTTTTGTCTCGATAATGATATACATTGCCATCCAGTGCCTGAGCAAATACACGTAAGTCTCTGACACATAATGTCTCAAAAAATAGACCTAGTGTATTTAGGTCGTTCATGAGATCATTAGGTCCTATACTAAGCGCAGCTGTAGCGATAGAAGGATCTACAAAATATCTTGTATCTGTTGTTCTGATGGAAGTCTTCGAACGTAAGTTTGGATTCCATGCAGGCATATCTTCTATGACAAATATTTTGCGCAAAGCATCAAGGTAAGAACTTACAGTCTTCTCGTCAAGTGCAGATTGGTCGTTTGCCAACATATCATTTCTGATTTCAGCCAATGACGTCTGTGTGCCTTGACTTCTTGCATACGATTTCATCAAGCGTTTTACCCTTTCAGGGTTTCTTTCCACTCCATCTACTCGTTGGATGTCTGCATTTACTACGGCATCATAATAATCTATGGCCTGGTCAAGTGCAATTTCTTCATCATCGTCCAATAATGCTGCTTGTGGCCAACCTCCTCGACAAATGAGATATGAGATTCTTTGTAGGTCGTTGTTGTTTTCTGCAGCAATGGATTTTGGAGAGGTGAATAGCTCTTTTAGGGAAATTGTTCCATTGGAATCTCCAGATTCCCACAATGACATAGGGCGCATAAGTAATCGGGCAATTCTACCCGTTCCTGTATGGTGGAGTTCTTCTAACTTGGCTGGTACTGCTGATCCTGTAAGGATGAATTGTCCCATCCCATGGCGATGATCAACCTCAAAGCGAACCATATCCCACAATTTTGGAGTTTGTTGCCATTCATCAATCAATCGTGGCGTCTCTCCCTCTAATATTACTTTTGGGGTACTATCAACAAAGATTCGATATTGGTCTCTTCGGGCTGAGTCTGACATATAGATCACACTCTTAGCCTGCTGCTCACCTGTGGATGTTTTTCCACACCATTTTGCACCTTCAATAAGTACGGCTCCTTTTCCTCTCAGCTTTCTGCTGAGTAGTTTGTCTATAACTCTTGGCTTATAATCGTTTATACTCATATCTTATGATTTTATTTTGGTGCAAAGATAAGCTTTTTTTTCCAAATTCCGTAATTTGGCCGAATATTTTTCCCGAATTTGGTATTATTTAACTCCCGAATTTGGCTGATTATTTTTCCCGAATTTGGCCATTTTAAATTCCGGAATTTGGCCGGATACAAAAAATGTCCTCATCTGAAAGGGGGTATCAGATGGGGACAGTTTCAGTTATGTTTTACTACATTGCAACTATATTTCTGCTACATTACAGTTATGTTACAGTCTAAATCCTAAGCCGATGGTCATCGGGTAGCACTCGGGAGCCTTGGTTTTCTTGAGCAGCGGGGTTACTCCGGCACGGGCATAGAGCATCACTCCTGAGTAGCCGGCACGGGCTTCGAGGTTCAGGCCGATAGGGTTGAGGTTGATGTCGCCCGTTTTGGTATGCTTGTGCTTTCCGATGAAGTAGCGAGAATGCTCGTGCCAGCGGTATTCTACCGATGGACCCAAAGCCAGGAATGCATCATGGCATCCTATGCGCTTCTGCCACTCCAGCATGATAGGCAGGCGGAGCACATTATAGCTGATATAGCTTTTCTTCAGCGTCTCGCCTTCTATCGGAGTCATTGCCGATACCCCGTTTTCGGTGCTTAATACATAATTGTCCTTGAAATGGTGGTGTACCTGTCCGATGGAGAGAGAGGAGGTGAGCGCCATTTCGTTGGAAAGGCGGAAGCAGAGACTGGTGAGGGTGATGCCCCATTCCCACGACTTGGAGTCGCGACTGTGCATCTCGTTGTTGCCTCCCATGCTTCCCCTGCTGCCTGGCAACTGGCTGCAGCCGAAGAAGAAGGTTGGATAATGACTCTCCAGACTGCGCTTGCGCTTGCTCAAGGTCTGAGGGATGAAAGGCGAGGTGACAAATACCTTTTCTACTTCCTGACCATCTACGAATTGGGTCTCTGAAATCTTGGTCATCTCGTTGTCGTTCATCTTATATATCTTCACAGAGGTCTGTTCGCCATCTTGCTTGATGACGATGTTCTGGTCGTTCACTCTGATTGTGGTGTCGTTAGCCTCTACAGAGGCTGGTGCACAGTTGCTGTTGGTTTCAGCAAGGGCGAAGGCTGGCATCATGGCAGCCATCATCATTACGTTTTTGATATTCATAATACTTTATTTTATGTTGTTTCTTATTCTTATTGAGAAGATTCCAGAAGGAAAATGTTAATTCTATCTTCTGGAATAGCAGAGTTGCATGATGTCTTCGGGCGACAGATTGCCTTCTATATAAATCACGGTTCCCTTGCTTTCACTCGGATTACTGAAGAGGATGAAGCGGTTGTCGCCATTGCTCAAGGGTGCCATCATGTAATAGCCGCTCACCATCTTGCCATTCTCCACCACCTCTCTGATTTTCTTTGCAGCCTTGCGGTCGGACTTCAGATAGTGGGCTATTTCCGTGGCGTGGTTCTTATATACCAGGCTCTTGTATATCTTGAGCCTGTAACCTTTGAGTTGCGTATTCTGCATCGTAACCATCTTGCATCCCTTGGCGTGTCCGAAGCGTTGGAATATACTTTTTACGTACAGCCCCTCCTGGGCATTAGCCGAAATCGAGGCTACCACGATAAGAAGCAGTCCGATGAAGAAGCGTTTTATCAAGTTGCATCGTTTCATATTCTATACCTTATTATATATATTATACTTTATAGTTTGATTGATTGTTTCATCTAAAAGATGAATTTATTGTTTCATCATATCCAGGGCACTGAATGGATCTTCGGAATCTGCCGAAACATCTTCCAGGGCATCCAGGGCTTCGTTATGAACGAACTCCTGGTCGGTATAAACCTTTCCATCGATAACCGCATAACATTCAGGCTGAGGCTGAGTCAACTTCTGGAAGCCCATAAGCATGAATGCGATGATAGCGGCTGCTGCTACAGAAGTGCCGAAATATTTGAGCCATCTGCTGCGAGAAGCTTCCTTCTTTGGAAAAACATTCTCTTCCTTTTCTTCTTTCTTTGTGATATTCTTTTCTTCATCTTCTAGAATATCCTCCTTTTCGATATTCGCCTCCTTCTCTTCTTCTTTTAGAATTTGAGAAAGATTCATCTGTTCGAATCCGATATAGCTGAAGAGGGCGCGATAGGATTCCCATTCTTCCGGAATATCATTACCATGCTCTTCGAAATATTTTCTGAGCGTTGCCTCTTCTTCATTAGAAGTGGCACCATCCATATACTTGTCGAGCAAGTTCTGTATCGTCTTGAATTCATCGATATTCTTGAATTCATCGATTCTTTTTATTTCATCGTTCATATTCTTTCCTCCTTCTTTATTTTGTTCTGTTTTGTTTCACGATATTCATATAAGTCTCTCTGATTTTGAGTCGGGCTCTGGAGAGATTCTTGCGGAGATTATCGGCTGTGCATCCCGTTATCTGCATGATTTCATCGGCAGTATAGCCTTCTATCTCCTTCATGCGGAATATCTGCTGCTGCAAGGGCGGAAGCTGTGCCACTATCTGTTTGATGAGGTTTACCTCGTCCCGTTGCTCTGCCCGCCGGTCTTCTATGGGTACTTCCATCACCTTGTCGGTGGTGAAGTTCCGCTCCTCATGTCGGCACTGGTCATAAAACTTGTTGCGCATGATGGTGATGGCGAGCGCCTTGAGGTTATCTTCTGCCTTGATGTTCTGGCGCATGTCCCACAGCCTGAGCATGACTTCCTGCACGAGGTCTTCGGCATTGTCGTCACTCTCAGTCAACCTTAGCGCATACGCTTTCAAGT
>USJD01000249.1 GCA_900554835.1 uncultured Prevotella sp.
TTGGTGTCTGCCTGGGCTGCCATACCTTTGCACTTAAAAAGCTGGCGGTGATGGTTAACGGTACAACCTATCCTGAAAAATTGAGGTTGAACACAAGGAACGGAAACAGAGTTATAGATACAATTATATCCTAAGATACAAACATCACTTTCTCTTTTTCCAACAAGAAAGATTCCTGGCGTCTCGCTTATTGCGTTTCTTATACATACGATGAAGTACAGAGTATATAGCTAAGATTCGCAGATAGTCATCATTCTGGACTCCGTAACTATTTTTATTATCTACTGACAGAAAGAATGTGTATCTTTTCCCTTCAATCAAGAACTGGCAATTTTCGAGCTGTCTATTTCTTGTGCTAAAACCAAAATACTTATAATCCTTCATGTCAATACAATAGAAGTTTACTCTAATACCTCTACCTTGCTTTATACGAAGTTCCTTAATCAGTCTTGCGATGACTGTTGCGCACTCCAGGCTGATATATTCGTATCTTTCTGCATCGGCAAGTTAACTGCTTGTCGGAATATCTCATCTGGCACTTCCAGTACCTTTCTTATTGACTGTCTTCCTTTTCTTACTTTACTCATAATAGTATTATTTTTCTGTCAATGTCGTAAACCCTATAATGGTACCATCATTACAGCATGGTTCACCAATATCGTTACATAGATTTAGTAACGTCTCTCCTGTCAGTTTGATTCCAAACTTGTTGGAGTTGATCAATAAGTTTGGGATGAGTAGCAGTTTACGATTGTAAACCACTACTATGCCAACATTAATCTCAATTGCCAACTTGCCGTAGTCGAATGCAAGCATAGATGGTGAAATGTCTTCTTTCATGCTTCTCCTCCTTTCCCAGTATTGACCATCATGTTATAACTAACAATGAGGGCATCGATACCTGCATTCTTAGCTACACTTACCACTTTACATAAGTGCTTTATTGTCTTTATGTCTGTCATAACTATTTACCTTTTAATAATACACATATTTATATTGCTATATTGTCTGCAATACATATAGTTGTATTGTCATATCTACAACAATACAACTATATGTATTTAAGTTAAGCAAACTATATATATTGTCAGCAATAACACTATCTTTATTGTTATATATTAAGCTATATATATTCAAGTAAAGTGAAGAATACTTATAGATAACAATACATATTACTATATTACTATATTACTATATTGCTATATTGCTTACCTTTTTCTCTTCACCTTGTTCTGCGGTCTCATCATGTGCATAGCCATAAGCATACATCTACGTTTGAAGGCGAGTTCGTCTTCATCGTCTTTTTTTCCCCAGCCAGTGCCAGGACTACCACCTCCTCCATGAGACTCTGCTATAGCTGTAGCCTTATCAAGATAACCCAAGAACAGAGCAGTGGCTACAGTCGTAATTTCAGTAGCATTCTCTGCCATCTGCTCGAAGATAGAATCATCCAAAAGAACAGAATTGTATTTGTCAAGTATTCTTCTTTCGTCAGGAGACATATTTGCTGTCATTTCGTTGTATTTCTCCATCCTCTTCATTGCATCGAAAGCAGCGAGATTGTAACCAAACGCCTCCATTTCCTGCATGGCGTTCTTGCTATACTCAGGAAGAGCTGTTTGAAGTTTCTTCTTCACCTCCTGGTAGCGAGTTTCCGTTTCAGAGGTCTGTTCATTCAAGCTGTCGAACTTTGCCTGTGCCACACTAAGCTTGCTTTCCTTATCAAGTATCTGTGCCTTGACATCTTCAAGGTTCTTAGTGATGGCATCCATCTTTCGGGCAGCTTCCTCAGCTGAGATCTTACCAGAATCACGGTCAGCCTTCAACTTCGCAATCTCCTTCTCCAGGTCTTCCTTATAGGTTTCCAGATGCTCTATCATCGTACTCAATCCCTTGACTCTTGCAGAGGCATGCTTGATTTCCTTATTCAAAGAATCAATGGTCTGCTTCTGTTCTTTGATGGTCTCCTCGTTCTTCTCGATAGCATCATCAAGAACAATCTTAGTATCAAAGAGTCTTTTGTTTTGCTCCTTCAATTCCTTTCTTAAAGCTTCGTGATATTCTGCTGTTGAACGATGTTTGGCACCTGTTTCAGCTATTGGCTCCCCACGTTCCAACCCATACTTTGCATTGATTTCTGCAATGGCATTATGAAGTTCTGTTGTCCTTTTTTGATACTCAAACTTGGAATTATTCTCACCAACCATCACCTGCTTCCACGAAAATTTGTTCTGTTCGGTGATAGGAAGAACTGTACAATGTATATGTGGATTTGTTTCGTCTAAATGTACCACAAATGCAGCAATGTTTTTCTCTCCAAATCTATCACTCATAAACCGATACATATCCTTAGCCCAGTTTTCTATTTCTGGCATTCTTCTGATGGAAGAATTGTCTGCACCACGTTCCAAATTCACCTTTTGATTTCCAAAAGCCAAACGGTGCATTTGGTCTCTCGACCCTCCTAATATGAAGTTGGCAACTGTCCTTATTTTGGGTTCCAACCCTAATTTCTTATATTTCTTGTTAGGGTCTTCGATACCTCTTTTTTTCAAATTTTCTCTTATCCGTTTCGGAATAGATGTTCTTTTATCTACAGGAACGACCTGGCATCCTTGCGTGATTTCGAAATTTAGAAGGTCTCTTGTTGGGTCTATATTTAAAGACCGAGAACTTGTTTTCGCACCATGCAAAGAAACTCTCAAATGCTCATTGCTTTGAGAAAGGGTCATGCCTTTTCCTGGTCGAATGTCCATTACTTGTTTTGCCATAAATGTCTGTTTTTGAGTTAGGGGGCAGGGTTCTTAGGGAGTATTCCCTGAGCCTAATTTTAACAACGGCTTGCCGCACGTAAGTCGCTTCATAGAAGCTTGTTAAGCCCTCCAAAATCTTTTTGAGGGGGAATTAGGCTTCCCCCTAATGAAAAAACACCACTCTATCGGCGCAAGCGCACGATAAAAAAAACGCTCTAATTATCCAAAGACTTTTCTTCTGAAGAAAGGGTTTCACTTCTTTCAGATGAAGAAGATTGTGAAGGAGTCGCCTGAGGCTGTAAAGAATCGTCTCTATGACGTTCTGCCTCTATATCCGAGCAATCGATCCATTGCAACATGAACGGCTTCACCGAAACGATTTTTTCAGTGCCGACCTTTTGGATATCCGCAACGCCCATACAGCAAAGCACACTGATGAACTTGGAAACAGTTGTGCGGTTCCATATCCATCATCCTTTTGTAAACTTACTGTATTTGATCATCCCTTTAGTTCCACATGAAGTCTCAGAGAAATGGCAGTATAGCTGCACTACCGTTCTCCAAGAATTGAATATTTCAATCTTTGAAATATGCCCTGTCTTTGTAAAGACAGTGATTAGGAGATTATTTCTCAAAGAAGAAATGAAAGACTTGTATAGATGCTCTTTTCTTTCACGAAAGCATCTCTAAATATAGATTGAGTTTTCATTTTTCAGTATGAGATTTCATCATTTAAAACTATGATGAAATATTATGCCTAAATCTTTTCAATTCTAAACCATAATTTGGTTATTCGTTAGATAAAAATAGCCAGAGCATAAACCCTGGCTATCTTTTTTACACACAATATTTCATTATTATTTTTTTCCAAGGCTAATACCTTCGTCTTTGCTCTCCCAATTTGTAACGCTCACACTAGTCTTCATTGCCTTGACAGCAATATCTACTGAGGAATAATCCTTTCCTAATCCATTAGAAAAATCCAGTGTATAGACATAATGTTTACCCATTTCCCAAGTAGTATCAATAGCTACGTATGACCAGCCATTATAAATGGTCTGGTTATCTTTTACGACAGTAATCTTTGCTGCAATGAAGTTACCACTGGCAGGATTTTCCTTATTTGCAGTAAGCTGTTGCGGAATGAGCATAAATGGTACATTTGCAGCATCAAGAGAAGAAGCCTCAGAAGTAAGCGTTACAGGAGCAGACCAAGTCGTTGTATAATCATTTGTTGGAGCATTTGTACCAAAACCATACCATTCTCCAGGTTCACTACGATTCAACTGTGGAAACTTGAATGTAGCTTTTGATACAATCTTGCCAAGCTTCAGCCCAGTAATCTGAACCTTATAATCTGCATTGGCATTCTTTGCCTTAATGCTAATCTCAGTAAGAGCATGCTTGAATACGAGATTCACAGGATTATCGGAATTCTCTACGTAATTACCTTTAGCAGAAGCATACACGAAGTCCTTCTGGCTTGCGGCTGTCTCATTAGGTGTAAAATCTTCCAACATTATACCACCACTAATAACCTTGAAAGCTCCTACTGTTCCTGGAACATCAGGAGAATAAGCATAAAAATAGTGATTATTGTACGCATTCGTTGCAGGCCAGTAGAACTTACCTGCATCGGTAACCCACGACTGACCATTGTCAGAAGAGGTATATTTCACATCTCGCATGATAGTATAATCATAGTCTGCATTAAAGGCACTCACCTTAAAACTACCCAAATTGGCAAGAGTAGTCTCAACGGCACGTGTATTCATGCCATCCATGGATGCAGTGAAAGAAACCTCTTTCTGGGCTGCTGGTGTAGTTGTGTCCTGACCACCAGGTAAGTTAATTACATTAGTGATGTCCTGGTCGCATGAGCTGAGAAGCATGGCAACAAGACCACTCATAAACAATAAATTTTTCTTCATAATTTGTACTTTTAAATATTATAGAATACACCCACATTGTTGTGAATGGAAGTGCAAAGTAACTGCATTTGGCGCAAAAAACAATAAGAAAAAAAATATATATCCTCACTACTGTCCAATAAAAAAGGGCAATTCGATCTTTGAAAC
>USJD01000250.1 GCA_900554835.1 uncultured Prevotella sp.
CTCTCTACCTTCGCTTGCAACACTTGCCAGGAGGTTAACGGTGTAAGTAAGCTCCACGGTTGGGTAAGCCAGCAGATGTTCTCTAACATCTGGAAGGGTTACTTCCCAGAGGAGAACCACGTAGGTTATGTAACCAATGGTGTTCACTTCCCAACTTGGACTGCAACAGAGTGGCGTAAGCTCTACGATACATATTTTGACAAGAACTTCATGAACGACCAGAGCAACGAGGAAATCTGGCATGCAATCTACAATGTTTCAGATGAAGAAATCTGGAATACTCGTATGACTTTGAAGAAGAAGCTCGTAGCTTACATCCGTGAGAAGTTCACAGAGACTTGGTTGAAGAATCAGGGTGATCCTGCTCGTGTAGTATCTTTGCTCGAGCGTATCAATCCTAACGCTTTGATGATTGGTTTCTGCCGTCGTTTCGCTACTTACAAGCGTGCTCACTTGCTCTTCACCGACTTGGATCGCTTGTCTAAGATCGTTAACGATCCTGAGCATCCAGTATTGTTCTTCTTCTCTGGTAAGGCTCACCCAGCTGATGGTGCTGGTCAGGGCTTGATCAAGAAGATTTTCGAGATTAGTCAGCGTCCAGAGTTCCTCGGTAAGATTATCTTCCTCGAGGACTACGATATGACATTGGCTCGTCGCCTGGTTTCAGGTGTTGATATCTGGATGAATACTCCTACACGTCCATTGGAGGCTTCTGGTACATCTGGCGAGAAGGCTGAGATGAATGGTGTTGTCAACCTCTCTGTACTTGATGGCTGGTGGGTAGAAGGTTACCGCGAGGGTGCTGGTTGGGCTCTTCCTGAGAAGCGTACATACCAGAACCAGGGTTACCAGGATCAGCTTGATGCTGCTACTATCTACAACCTCTTGGAGAACGACATCATCCCAATGTACTACAACAAGAACAAGGAAGGCTTCAGCAAGGAGTGGATCCAGGTAGTAAAGAACTCTATCGCTACTATCGCTCCTCATTACACAATGAAGCGTCAGTTGGATGACTACTATGATAAGTTCTACAACAAGGAGGCTGCCCGCTTCAAGAAGTTGAGCGCTAACGACAATGCTTTGGCTAAGGAGATTGCTCTCTGGAAGGAGAGCGTTGCTGAGCGTTGGGATGGTATCCATGTAGTTTCTAAGGATGATTGCATGTTGATGGCTGCTGAGACAGGTCAGAAGATCAAGGTTCAGTATGTTATCGATGAGCAGGGCTTGAACGATGCTGTTGGCTTGGAGCTTGTTGTATTGAAGGATCAGCCAGAGGATGGTAAGCAAATCTATGCTGTTTATCCATTCAAGATGGTTGGTCACGAGGGCAACAACTTCACATTCGAGGCTGAGATTGAGCCAATCAATGCTGGTTCATTCAAGACAGGCGTTCGTATGTATCCTAAGAATGAGAAGTTGCCACATCGTCAGGACTTCTGCTACGTAAAGTGGTTGGACTAAGATAATCAATATCATAAAAGTGTTTTGATATAGTAATATATCGAAAATGTAATAATAAATCCCGCATCTTGAAAGAGATGTGGGATTTTTTGCATTCCTTCTTTTTGTTCTTTGCTTTTCACCTTTTTCTTTTTATCTTTCGGTTTATAGGAAAAGAAAAAAAGGAGCTTTCCCTTAAGAATAGGGAAGGCTCCTTTCTATATGGATAAATAATTTCTTTTTTTTATACGAGATACTGAGAAGAGATACTCTCGTTATCTTCTACACGGCGGATAGTTTCTGCAAACATATCTGCGATTGTAAGCTGCTTAACTTTTTCGCAACGCTTGGTGTAAGGAATTGAGTCGGTAAATACGATTTCCTCAAGAGCTGATTTCTGAACGCGTTCAGAAGCAGGACCGCTCATCACGCAATGTGAAGCACATGCACGTACGGTTTTAGCACCAGCTTCCTTCATGATATCAGCAGCTTTTGTGATAGTACCAGCTGTATCAACCATATCATCGATGATGACAACGTTCTTGTCTTTTACGTCACCGATAATCTGCATGCTGGCTACAACATTTGCACGGGCACGAGTCTTGTTGCAGAGTACGAGTGGGCAACCGAAGTACTTAGCATAAGTGTTAGCGCGTTTAGAACCACCTACGTCTGGAGAAGCGATTACCATATCTTCGAGCTGCAAACTCTGAAGATAAGGGAGGATGACGCCAGAAGCATAGAGGTGATCAACAGGTACGTCGAAGAAGCCTTGGATCTGGTCAGCGTGAAGATCCATGGTGATCAAGCGGTCGATACCGGCAACGCTCAACAAATCAGCAACAAGCTTGGCACCGATGCTGACACGTGGCTTGTCCTTGCGATCCTGACGAGCCCAACCAAAGTAAGGAACAACTGCGATAATATGACGAGCTGAAGCACGCTTAGCTGCATCAATCATCAGAAGCAATTCCATCAAGTTGTCTGAATTAGGGAAGGTGCTCTGTACAAGGAAAACATCACGTCCACGGATAGATTCCTCAAAAGATACACCAAACTCACCATCAGAGAATTTGGTTACTACCAAATTACCCAGCGGGCAACCTAAACTAGCGCAGATTTTTTCTGCAAGGTATCTCGAGTTAGTACCAGAGAATACCAAAAAAGAGTTTTTGTCACTCATTTGAATTTTAGTTTATGTGTAATTAAATTATTATTACGAATATTTATGATGAATAGCAATGTCAGTTAACTGCCTTGCGTAATTTCTCGAAATGATTGATAACTTCTTTGTAATCTCTTTCGTTGTGAATATCAAATCTATTCCAAAGGTCACCACATATTACTATTCCTCCAAAGCCGAGCGCCTTAGCTATTTTTACGTTTTCCAGACTCATGCCTCCAAGAGCATATACTTTTTTGTCGATAAGCCCTTCTTTGGCTGCCAATTCTAATTGGTTGAGCGAGAAAGATGATTTCTCATCTTTGAATTCTATGCAGTCGAAAATGTTTTTCAGAAAAACATACTGTGATTTTTTCTTCATTTCTTTCAACTGAAGAAGATCTGTGCATGTACGACTGTATTTTCCTTTGTATCCTTCTGGCAAGGCAGCGCTTGGATTGTCTATATGAATGCCGGCCAAATCATATTCCTGCTTGAGGTAATAATGATCGTGTACTGTGATCTTACGATAATAGTCCTCAGGTAAGAGTGTGAGTAGTCGCTCTGAGAACATCGGTGATGCCCCCGGTTTAAAAAGATGCAAATTATCTAGTCCTTCATCAAACAATGAGGATAGGATTTTATCTTCTTCCACAAAGAATGTGGACTTCGTCATTATTACTAATTTCATAGTCTTAAAAACTTTTCTGTTGCAAAAGTATTAAAAAAAACGCAAACTAGCAATTATATTGGAGATAAAAAGCTATCTTTGCACCATAAAATTAATATTTATCAAGACATGCAAGTAAATTTAGAGAATTTTAAGGAGATTCGCACTCCGATTTACGTATTGGAAGAAAGTCGACTGAGACATAATCTATCGCTGATAAAGAGCGTGGCTGATAGGGCTGACATGGAGATCATTCTGGCATTTAAGGCTTATGCCCTCTGGAAGACATTTCCTATTTTCAGAGAATATATTTCTTCGACTACGGCAAGCTCTTTGAGCGAAGCTAAGCTGGCTTTTGAGAAATTTGGAAGTCCTGCCCATACTTTTTCTCCAGCTTATACTGATGATGAGATTGACGAAATTGCCCGTTGCTCAAGTCATCTGACGTTTAATTCTCTTTCTCAATATGAGCGTTATCATGAGCGCGTAGCTACAGTTAATCCAAGCATCAAATTGGGACTGAGAGTAAATCCGGAATATTCTGAGGTAGAAACGTTGCTGTATAATCCCTGTGCGCCTGGTTCCCGATTTGGTGTAACTGCAGATAAATTGCCTGAGACTTTACCTTCGGATATTGAGGGCTTCCATTGTCATTGTCATTGTGAGAGTGGGGCAGATGTGTTTGAAAGGACGTTAGTACATATTGAGGAGAAGTTCGGCAAATGGTTTTCTCAGTTGAAATGGATTAATTTTGGTGGAGGTCACCTGATGACTCGTAAGGATTATGATGTATTACACCTTATTAATATAATAAAGGAGTTTCATCTGCGCTATCCTCATCTTCATGTCATCATGGAGCCGGGTAGTGCCTTCGGATGGCAGACGGGACCTCTTGTTTCTCAGGTTGTGGATGTGGTGGAAGATCATGGTTACAAAACCGCCATTCTGGATGTCAGCTTTACTTGCCACATGCCTGATTGTTTGGAGATGCCCTATCATCCGGCAGTACGCAATGCCGAAACCATCGAAGTGGAAGATATGATGGAGAAGCCGGAAGGAGATCACGTTTACCGTTTGGGAGGAAATAGTTGTTTGAGTGGTGATTTTATGGGATATTGGAAATTTGACCACGAACTGGAAGTAGGCGAAAAAGTGATTTTTGAAGATATGCTTCATTATACTACCGTTAAGACAAATACTTTTAATGGCATTACGCATCCATCTATTGGAATTGTGCATTTGGATGGTAATTTGGAAATCCTGCGAGAATATGGGTATGAAGATTATCTGAATCGAATGGATTAGACTGGTAGAAAAAGGTCCATAAAAATTCAGTTTTTGCAGATAAAACGATGAAAAATGCGTATTTTGCCTTTAAAAACAGACAAAATGCGCATTTTCTTAAAAAAAAGTCTTTGAAAAATTTGGTAATTCAGAAAAAAGTAGTACCTTTGCACCCGCATTCAGAGGAATGCTCCTTGTTAAGAGGAATAACTGCGGAAATAGCTCAGTTGGTAGAGCACAACCTTGCCAAGGTTGGGGTCGCGGGTC
>USJD01000251.1 GCA_900554835.1 uncultured Prevotella sp.
AAAAATTATACAACCAATTGTTTTTTTCCGTATCTTTAGACCATTAAAACAATGTCTAACCTTTTAAAACCGAATGTCATGAAAATAGGTATTCCAAAAGAAATCAAGAATAATGAGAACCGCGTGGGAATGACCCCTGCTGGAGTAGCAGAGCTCATCCTTCATGGTCACGAAGTAGTAGTACAACACACTGCTGGCGAAAACAGCGGTTTTGCTGATGAAGAGTATATAAAGGTTGGAGCAAAAATCCTTCCCGACATCCAGAATGTTTACCAAGAAGCCGAAATGATAGTCAAGGTAAAGGAACCAATTGCTGAGGAATATCCCCTCATCCACCAAGACCAACTGGTATTTACCTACTTCCATTTCGCCTGCGACAGAGCTCTTACCGACGCTATGATCAAGAGCGGTGCCGTATGTCTTGCCTATGAAACTGTGGAAACTGACGACCATCATCTGCCTCTGCTCATTCCTATGAGCGAAGTAGCTGGAAGGATGGCCACCATCAATGGTGCATACTACCTGCAGAAAAACAAGGGAGGAAAAGGAAAACTCATGAGCGGAGTGCCTGGAGTAAACCGTACCAAAGTTCTGATACTGGGCGGTGGAACCGTAGGAGAAGCTGCTGCAAGAATGGCTGCCGGACTGGGAGCTGACGTATGGATTACCGATATCTGTCTGCCTCGTCTTCGTCAACTGGAGATGGAACTTCCTATTAATGTACACACGCTCTACTCCAATGAGCACAATATTCGAAAGGCATTGCCTGATGTTGATCTTGTGGTGGGCAGCGTACTTGTTCCTGGTGATAAAGCCCCTCATCTTATCACAAAGGACATGTTGAAACTGATGGAACCAGGCACCGTACTTGTGGATGTGGCTATTGACCAAGGTGGTTGCTTCGAGACATCCCATCCTACCACCCATTCCAATCCTATCTACATAGTAGATGGCATCGTACATTACGCAGTAGCCAACATTCCAGGAGCTGTACCTCATACTTCTACTACAGCTTTGACCAATGCCACGTTGAAGTACGCCATAGCTCTTGCCGACAAGGGATGGAGACAGGCTTGCAAAGACGACAAGGCTCTGTATCGGGGACTGAACATCGTAAACGGAAAGATTGTCTTCAAGGCAATAGCCGATGTTTTCGGATTGGAGTACGAAAAAATAGCTCTATAATCCCTCCACACCAGAAAAAATCATTTTCTGCTTGCATATTTAAAATAAAACCCTTATCTTTGCCCGATAAAAAATAACTCTAACCATAAACACAAATATATTAAAATTATGAATTTAAAACTATCAAAACTTTCGTTTACAGGACAAATCTTTTTGGCACTCATTCTGGCCATCATTGCAGGTTGTCTCATGCAGAGCGCGCCTGAAGTTGCTAACGACTACATCAAACCATTTGGTGTAATCTTCCTGAACTTGCTCAAGTTCATCGTAGTACCATTGGTGATGCTCTCGATTATCGCAGGTATCATCTCGATGGAGGACATTTCCAAGGTAGGTAAGCTCGGGATCCGAGCCCTCATCTACTTTACCCTTACCACCATCGCTGCCGTATCGGTGAGCCTTGTAGTTTCCACTTGTCTGAAGGGCTACTTCCCACTCATCAAGTTGCCAGCAGCTGAAGGCGATATTCAGGTACACGACATTACATTCATGGACCAGATTGTCAACATGTTTCCAAACAATGCCGTGCTTCCATTCAGCGAAGCCAATATGATGCAGGTCATCGTCATCACCCTGTTCTTTGGATTTGCCATCGTACATGTGGGTGAAAAGGCAAAACCAGCCAAGGAGATTCTCCTGAGTTTTAATGAAATCGTACAGAAGATATTGGGTTATATTCTGAATATGGCTCCGATAGGTGTGTTCTGCATGCTCACCCCTGTTGTGGCAACTAATGGACCACAGGTAGTAGGTTCGTATGCGAGCCTCATCGGTGCTGATTATCTCTGTTTCCTGATTCACGCCCTCATCATCTATACGCCAAGCGTCTATTTCCTCGGAGGTTTGAATCCAATCAAGTTCTTCCAGAAGATGACACCAGCAATGATGTTTGCTTTCTCCAGTGCATCCAGCGTGGCAACCATTCCTTATAATGTGGAATCTACCAAGAAGATGGGTGTGAGAGAAGAAATCAGCAACTTCATCCTGCCTCTGGGTGCCACTATCAACATGGATGGCACGGCCATCTACCTGGGCGTAACGAGCGTATTCATCGCCACCTGCTGCGGTATGGATCTTTCAATGCACCAGTACATTGCCATTGCTCTTTCCTCTACCATCGCCTCTATCGGAGTTCCTGGAGTTCCTGGTGGAGCCTTGGCCTTGATGGCTATGGTATTTGCATCAGCCGGCATTCCTATCGAAGGCGTAGCTGTAGCTGCTGGTGTTGACAGACTCGTAGATATGGGTCGTACTACCATGTCTATTACCGGTGATGCTTCCTGTGCTGTCGTGATGCAACGATTCAGCAAAGGAATTTTCAAGGATTAGAATACTGATTGAGAAAATCACATTCAAAAATAAAAGACTCATCGTTGGGGAAAAATTGATTCCCTGCGATGAGTCTTTTATTTAAAATCCTCCCAAAAGAGACTGTTCTATGCTAATCCTTCAAAGCAAGGATCTTTCAAAGTGCTAATCCTTCAATGAATAAGTAACAGTAGTTACTACTCTTACCTTTTTAATATAAGGAGTATTGGAATCACGATTTTCAATAGAGAACTGTCCCTGGTCTGCATTCATAATCTTGTCTATCTTGCTCTTACTGTTTTTAGCAAACTGCTCTGCGGTTTGTTCAGCATTTGCTATCGCCTCCTCCATCATCTTTGGTTTCATCTTGCGAAAAGCCACATATTCGTACTTTACAGGATTATCGTATCCTCCATCCACAATGGCGATACCTTTCTGGAGCAATTCTCCCTGCCGGGCAATAAGGCTCCTGATGAGTTTCACATTATTGGAAGTGACTGTGATGATGGAAGTAATATTATAGCGATAAGGCTGACGATTATCCCCATAGCGCTCAGCATTAAGATCGATGACCACTGGAGCATTCACGCTGATTTCGCTCTCCTTCACTCCATTTGCGAGCAAGAACTGTCGGATGGTACTTGTCGTATGATTGATGGTCTGATAAAGATTAGGCAAATCATTACCTATTTCCTTCGAGAGGATAGGCCATGTCACCTTGTCAGCCTCCACTTCCTTTTCCGATAAGCCCTTTACCACAACCTTCCGATCCTTACCCGCCAAGCCTTCCAAACCTGACTTGATACAATATCCAAGTGCAATGATGCCTATAGCTAAAATTGCCGCTTGCTTGATGCCTGTACTGATATTCATAATCATTCCTCCATATAGTTTAGTTGTGAATCATTTTTTCATGTTGTTAGTTTTTTCTGCGAATTTAATAAAAAAAACTATACGTTCGATAGATTGGGATAATATTTAAGACAGATTAACGCGAACCGGTTAACAATCATTAGTATTCAGCCAATAATTCTGTTAACAATTAGTTAAATATCAGCATCTTACAAAAAAAAATAGTTCTAAAAAATAAGAAGTTAGAAAAAAGCAGTATCTTTGCAATAGTTTTCGCATATATTTGGGCAAATGGGGGTTGTCGAGAGACTGTACCTCATTTGTTTTTTATTTATATAAGACTATATGTCAAAACAACAAATAATAAATATAAACATTTCATTTAAATTCCATAAGGGAAACAACGGAGCGATTTGAAAGAAAATCAATGGATGGAGAGAACGAAAATCCATTGAGGGATAGATAAGAAAACTATCGAGGAAATCAATAAACTCCATTTATAAAACATAATAATTAAGATGAAGATACTTCCAGAAGAACAATATAAATATGTAAAGCTTTTACTTCCAGATGGAAGCAAAGCAGAAGGGCATGAAGTTTTGCTGCACGCCTGTTGCGCCCCATGTTCATCTGCCATTGTAGAATGTATGTTGCGCAATGGTATGAAACCAACTGTCTTTTTTTCCAATAGCAATATCTACCCGCTTGAAGAATATGAAACCCGCAAGCAGGAAATCATCCGTTTTCTTGCCCAACAGGGAGTTCCGTACATTGAAGACGAATACAACCATGACGAATGGAGAAAAGCCGTCACAGGACTTGAAAATGAACCAGAACGCGGTCCAAGATGCTCCGTATGCTTTCTATTTCGCCTAAAAAGAGCAGCAGCCTACGCTCAAACGCACGGAATACACCTACTGACAACAACTCTGGCTTCATCGCGCTGGAAAAATATCAAACAGATAGATATGGCTGGACACATTGCCGTAGAAGACTGCCCTGATGTGGAATGGTGGGAACAAAACTGGCGAAAAGGAGGACTGCAGATGAGACGCAACGAACTCCTCCATATCAACGATTTCTATAATCAGCTTTATTGCGGTTGCGAATTCAGCCTTGCTTCCTCCAACGCAATGAACAAAGAAACGAATCATCGAGAGAAAGAATAAGGAGGAAAAGCAAAAGAAAATCCTTAATCCGCAACCTGTATGCGGCGATGGCATAGTACTTCTTGGTACCAGCATCCTTACCTACCTATGGAGTACACTCCACCTTACGAAACGTCAATGTTCCTTTTGTTGCCATAATAACTTGTTTTTAGAGGTTAATTTACTCTGGGGTATTCTTTCTGAATGACAATGCAAAGGTACGACAATTTTCAGTAAATACCAAAAACATCCCCTGTAACTACTCAGTCATCTTTATGCTTGATAAATAGCCCTTTAGTAAAATCTAT
>USJD01000252.1 GCA_900554835.1 uncultured Prevotella sp.
CAACTTACAATAGGAATAAGGAACTATGTAGTCAACTAAATATAGGAAACTACAGTAAAAAAGTGTCTACTGAAATCAGGAAAAGTCAGAAACTACATAAGGAAGTGTTCCCCACGGCTTGGGCATTGTCTCCCCACCTTTTGGGCATCATGCCCCCACGGCTTGGGCATCGTGTTCCCAAGCCTTGGGCATATCCTTATATTAGTCAAGAATATTTTTTCTTATAGACAGATACTTTTTTTATAAGAGATAAAACATCTTTTCAATAAGTTCATATCAGTTTATTCTATAATGGCAGTCCAACCGCCAGCCGGAGCAAGATGTATCTGAAGCTTATCGGCAGAACTTATCTGTTGATAAGTATGTTTATAATCAGTAGCCTCACGGTCGGCATTGATACCATCAGCGAAGACATTGGCCTTACCTTTGAATCCAGGAATTTGATCAAAACCCAAACCACCAGCACTCTTAATAAGACTCAAATCAATCATAATATCCCGTTCCTGCCAATTGTTCATCGCCGCAATATACCATTTATTTCCTTTACGCTTCGCCACAGCCACATATTCACCGAGTTTTCCACACAATGGAATAACTTCATCATAAACTGTTGGTATCTGCGCAATAAAGTCTGTACACTCCTGATTCTGCATATACTTGGTAGGACTGTCGGCAAGCATCTGCAATGGAGCATCAAAAAGGGTGTACATCGCCATCTGATGAACTCTCGTACCCTGACTCATCGGATGATCATTATTGCCAAAGAACTGAGAGCGGACGGCATTTACCATCGCACCAGGAGTATAATCGAAGGCACCAGGAAGTGCACGAAGATAAGGAATCGTCACATCATAACGAGGCTGATCATGCAGAGGACCATCAGCAGTACGAGGCTCCCACTTAGAGTTTTCCAGACCTTTTACACCCTCAAAGTTGATAATGTTAGGATAAGCACACTGTACACCGAAAGGACGCATACCATGCAGGTCGAGCAAAAGATGATGCTTTGCCGCACATTCAGCGATTTCATAAACAGAATTGATAGCTCTCTGGTCATCCCGGTCGAAGAAATCCACCTTGAATCCCTTGACGCCCATATCGCCATAATGCTTCATGATTTCCTCCATTTTCTCATGTCCACGCTGTACCAGATTACGCCATGAAGACCAGAGGATGACACCTACTCCATTTTCCTTGGCATAATTGATGATGCCAGCCATATCCATCTTATCAGAGAAAATCAGCAAATCTTCAGGATCACTCCATCCTTCATCGATGATGATATATTCCAGATGATTGTTTTTAGCAAAATCCACAAAGTACTTATAAGTATCAGTATTGATACCAGCACGGAAATCCACACCTGTGATATTGGTATTATTCCACCAGTCCCAAGCCACTTTTCCCGGCTTTATCCACGATGCATCCTTGATACGGCACTTAGGACCGAGCACTTTGGCAATATCATTCCCCACCAGTTGCTTATCCTCATCTGTAACAAGCACAATACGCCAAGGCAGTTTATTCACTTTTTCAGCAATATACTGAGCACGCTCAGTAGGAACCAAGTTCAGACGGGCATAACCTCCTATCTCCTCTTTTAATGGATAAGGAGGAAAGGCAGCCTGCAATCCTCCAGCATTTTCAGCATCATTTGCCGATTTTCCCTCAGTATTCTTCTTCAAAAGATACATTCCTGGATAATTTTCCACATCAGCTTCCATCACTACAGCCTTTTTTCCCTGTGGCAAACAAACTGCCAATGGAGTAATGGCAAGCGAATCCTGATACATATTGGATAAAGGTGCCTCGTCATAATAAGATTCAAAGGAATAACACCAGCGCTCCCCTTCTCGATTATCATTCACATAAGGTACAAAGGTCTGAGGATTGCCAGCAAAAAGATATTCAGAAGTTTCGTTGATAACTCTGTTGATAAGTTTTTTAGGGACAAAACGATAGGAAGCAGCATCATTGAAAACCCGGAATTCTACGTCGTAGCCATTGCCTGAAAGTTTCAGCCCCTGATAAGGGCGATTCGCTTTGATTCCCCAAACATCAGCCTTATCAGCATTTTCCACCTTATTATATATAGAAGCCTTGTTTACCTTCATATTTTTGCCCAAACACGCCTTGTCCGTTTGAAGGGCAATGGAAGACGGGAGCATGACAATGGAATTTCCACTCTTGATATCCCATTTCAACTCTTTATCCACAGAGATATTGACAACCAGTTTTTTGTTGGGTGAAGTAATAGTATATACTTTTGCCGACAAAGGCAAGCCGCATATAAGAGCCAACATAAATGAAGTGATAAATTTAGTACGCATCATACAAAATCGTTTTAATGGTTTATATTATTTGATTTTTATCTTTCTATAGAAGAAGAAGATGCTGCAAAGATACGATAATAAAATGAAACGGCAAAAAAAAATGAGCTCTCATCACTATGAGAGCTCAATTTTTGCTTAATTTTCCTAATATATTTTGTATAAGTAAAAGATGATGATAACGTTTCTCAACGTCTGTTTGATTTAACTGATGCAAAGATACTGCCTTTTTCATGTAAGCAGTCGCAAATATCAATTTTTATAGGGTAAAATCTGATTTTACACCTAATTCAAACAGTTTTTACCACCATTTTACTCTTTTTATCCACCCTTTCGTTATAATTTTACAAGTATCCTATGTAATTTTACATGTATTTTATGATAAAGAAAGCATTTTCTCAATCGGCTTTACAGCCTCTTTTGCAATATTTTCTTCCACTTCAACAGTAGGCCAACCATATTTCAAGGCGTTATAAATCTTCTGGAGTGTATTCATCTTCATATATTCACACTCATTGCAGCTACACCCTACTCCACCTTCACTTACCTCAGGAGGAACAGGATAGAATGTTACCTGCGGACAGTTGCGCTCCAGTTCGTGCAGAATACCAGCCTCTGTAGCGATGATATATTCCTTGATTTCAGGATGCTCCTTGGCATAATTGAGCATAGTAGCCGTAGAACCTTTCACATCAGCCACAGCCAATACCGGAGCCTTACACTCCAGGTGAGCCATCACTACAGCCTCAGGATGCTCTTTCTTGAGCTTTACGATGGCCTCTACAGAGAATTTCTCATGCACATGGCATCCACCATTCCAGAGGAGCATATTTCTGCCCGTCACGCTGTTGATATAGTTGCCGAGGTTATAATCTGGTCCAAAGATGATTTTTTCGTCCTGTGGGAAGCTGTCTATCACCTTCTTGGCATTACCGCTGGTAACCACACAATCGGTCAGCGCTTTCACGGCAGCAGTCGTATTCACATAACTTACCACCTTGTATCCAGGATGCTCTTCCTTATACTTTTTCAAATCCTCAGCCTTGCAGCTGTCGGCAAGTGAACAACCCGCATTCAGATCTGGACACAAAACCGTCTTGTCAGGACTCAGGAGTTTGCAAGTCTCAGCCATGAAGTGTACACCGCACATCACCATCACCTTGGCATCCGTTTCAGCAGCCTTGCGAGCCAAGGCCAAACTGTCGCCCACAAAGTCTGCGATATCCTGGATATCCCCCACCGTATAGTAGTGAGCCAGAATAATAGCATCCTTCTCTTTGCAAAGCTGTCTGATTTCAGCTTTCAAGTCCAAGGTCTCGTCAACAGGTTCGTCAACGTATCCTTTTTCAATCCATTCTTTTTTCACCATAACATTAATATTATATTTCTATTTTTAAATTTAAAAGAAAAGAATATAGGGATTATGATATGCCGTGGATAAGTGGATAAAAAATGCTCAGAAAGTTTGCATATTTAATTATCCAAGTCTTTTCCCTACTTATTAAAAACTTATTCTCCTACGTTCTTGTTGGCTCATAATGTTTTAAATGACTTATTAACATTTCCCCAATTCGGTGCAAAGTTAATAAGTTTATATCTTTTTTCGGTCAAAAATCGTGAAAAACTTCCTAAAAACTAAATAATAACCCTGTGGATATCCCTATTTTCTCATCTCGGGGTAGGGGGCAGTGGATTTCCCACAAGTTATTAAATAGTTATTAATAGAGTTTTCCGTACACTTTTCCACGGATTTGTGGATAAGTATTGGAAGGTATAGGAACTCATTGGATGCACATCTTGTTCTTGTAGTTTCATTCTTTTATGAATGTACGTATAAATGTCAATGGACGTATGTCTGCTGACAAAAATATGTCCGTTGACTGCTGAGGGAGTATTGAAAATGTCTTTATCTTATATAAAAGGTAGTATATATTTTTTGTTCAATGCTAGAAGATAATGAATTACCAAATCTTATTTTTGTAGAATAGCGATATTGTCCACTAGGGAAATAAGTTTTAGATTGCTTAAAATCTATATCTATAAGTTTGGTTGTATGAGGAGGCAGTCTGTAATAAGTTTCTTCGAAAAACCAATATCTTAATTTAAAATGTCTCCATTTATTTTTATATTTTTTTTCTAAAATAAAGTTTTTTCCAAACCAAATATAGCTACTATCTGTATTGTTGGTAAAAGAAACTGAAAGGATTGGAGCTTTTTTTCTTTTTTTTACAGAAGAAGAAAATACATATTCTTTGGAATTGAAATTTGTTTGTGCGTAACTACAATTTTCAATTCCAAAGAATAAAATAGTACTTGTTAATATTATAAGATATAACTTATTTTGCATTATTAATATCTACTTATTTTTAATGCGGTTAATACTAAATTGGCTTTTGAGAAAACCGACAAACCACTTTCTGTACTTCCCTTATGTACTCCTACGGTATAGCATTTGTTCT
>USJD01000253.1 GCA_900554835.1 uncultured Prevotella sp.
ATTACCTTATAACTGTCGAATTGGCATTCCCTTTGACCGCCGAACGTTGTTTCGTCGTTCTTCACTCTTCATTCTTCACTTTCCAAAGTTCTGCACCTGCGTCATCACTCTGAGCCAGTTGCCTCCCCATATCTTTGCGATATCCTGCTCGCTATACTTGCGGCGCAGCAGCTGGAGGGTGAAGTTGATGAGCTCGGAAGAATCGGCAAGTCCGCGGATGCCTCCATCTCCATCAAAATCGGTACCGAGACCTACATGGTCGATGCCCATCACCTCGATGGCATGCTCCAGATGGGCAATGGCATCCATGATGTCTGCCTCGCCCTCCTTGCGCAGGAATCCATGATAGAGCGTAGTATGAGCCACACCACCACGAGCTGCCAAGGCACGCATCTGATCATCGGTTAAGTTGCGAGGCACATCGCAAAGCGCACGGCTGCTGCTATGGCTACACACGATAGGAGTCTGACTGATTTCCAGTGCATCATAGAAACTCTTTTCGACTGCATGACTCAAATCTACCATAATGCCAAGTCGGTTCATCTCCTGAATCACCTTAGCTCCAAAGCTACTCACACCATTATGGGTATTACAGCCACGAGCACTATCACAGATATCATTATCGCCATTGTGACAAAGGGTAATATACACAATACCACGCTGGGCAAAATGCTTCACATTGCTCAGGTCGTGCTCCAGGGCGAGACCGTTCTCGATACCGAGCATGATACTCTTTCTGCCCTTGCGCTTATCGCTATATAAGTCGGCAGGTGTACGGGCTATACTGAGATAAGCCCTGTTCTTGCTTACGATTTCTTCTATCTTATCGAAAATGAGATCAGCATACTGAGCAGGTCCCTGCACATCGAAAGCCACCTTGCTGCTGAAACTTTCACCTATCTGAGGCTGAGGCAAATAAGCCACCATGGTAGTAGCATCCTGGCGTCCATCGGTCATCTTATGCAAATCTACGAGGATACGGGAATCGCGATGATCGAACTTGATGCCTTGCGGGAAGAACATCGGCGTATCACAATGTGTATCAAGGGTAAGGATACGCTTATGCAACTCTTTGGCAGCATAGAAATTATTAGCCTGGTTCACAAGCCAATGGAAAATCTTTCCTCCTTCCTCGCCGAGCCATTCCGGATGCCATTGTACGCCAAGTATCTGCTTATACTCGTTGCTTTCTATCGCCTCAATGATTCCATCAGCAGACTTGGCTATGATGCGCATGTGCTTGCCAGGCTCACTTACAGCCTGATGATGGAAAGAATTAACAAGAATCTTTTCTGCCCCATATATATTATATAAGGTGGAATCTTTCTTGATTTCTACACTATGGGTAGGCTCCGAACGATCAGCATCCTGACTGTGCTTAACCATCTGCTTGATGTCCTGATATACCTTGCCACCCAAGGCTATTGCCAATGTCTGGATACCACGGCAGATACCCAACATCGGAATCTGGCGATTGAAAGCCAGACGAACCAGCATCAGCTCGGCAGCATCACGCTCCTGATTGATGTTATGAAGACGAGGCGAAGGTTCTTCGCCCATCCACAGAGGGTTATGATCTCCCCCACCCGTCAGAATCAAACCATCGAGATGCTCCAGGGTATTGACGATGACAGTACTATCGGCAACGGGAGGAATGATGACAGGCGTACCACCTGCCGCTATTACCTGCTTATAATAACGATCACGAAGCGTTGCATCAATGTTTTCGTAATTGGCTGTGATGCCTATTACGGGTTGATGCTTCGCTTCGGGAAAAGAAGAGTACGCACCCTTGAGATGCGACTCCAAGTCAAATGTCTCCATTTGTTTATTCTTTTTCAAAAATATTATTCGTCCTCCAAGAGAACAGGAATCTCACGCTTGATACTCTGCTCAAGCGAGATGAGTGTTTCGGTAGAAACCACACCAGGAATTGCCTGCAACTTGTTGTTGAGCAAATCCATGAGCTGTTCATTGTCACGAGCATACAACTTGATGAGCATCGTATAAGAACCGGTAGTAAAGTGGCACTCTACAATCTCTGGGATATTCTGGAGTCGCTCTACTACCTTCTTGTACATATTACCACGCTCCAAGTTGAGTCCTACATAAGTGCATGTAGAATAACCTAAGCTCTTAGGGTTTACATCGAAACCGCTACCTGTGATGAAACCATCCTCCATCAAGTGCTGAACACGCTGATGGATGGCTGCACGAGACACGCCGCATTCTGCAGCTACGTCCTTGAAAGGAATACGGGCATTCTTGGAAAGGATGCCGAGAATCTTTCTGTCAAGATTGTCTATTTTCTCCATTTCTTCTCTATTATTATGTTCTATTTTTAAGGTATTCTTCTATACCAGATAGCAAAATTAATAAAAACTATCGAAACAGACAACAAAATGCACGAATATTTTGCAATATCCGTGCATTTTGTTGTTTTTTATACTGTTTTTAACCAAAAACCTTGGCATTTTGCTACTTTTAGCAGGAAAAACCGTACGCTTATCTGATAACCTCGGAGAAGTAATGATCACGCAAAGGTTTCACCACTTTATCACCCGTCAAAACTATCTGCTGCTTAAGACGGATGTCTTGAGAAGAGGCTCCAATCTTCAGTTCATACGTTCCAGGAGCTATGTTCCATTGACGACTGCCCTGATGAGAATAGTAACCAAACTGATCAGTATAGAACTTGATGCACACTCGCTTGGTTTCACCAGGATTGAGAGAGATGCGGGCAAAGCCCTGCAACTGGATAGGATGAATCTGCTGGTTGTTCTGAGTTGGCGACAGATATACCTGCGCTATCTCATCGGCACGAACCTTACCGGTATTGGTAACCTCAAAGTAGATATTGCTCGACTCTGAAGCCGTAGATAGCTCCTTAACTGTCTGCAAGTTCTTATAGGCAAAGGTTGTATAGCTCAATCCATAACCGAAAGGCCACTCTACACGGGCATCCTGCCGGGTGGAATAATTATAGCAGATAGGCTCATAAACCTCAGTATTAGGATAGCTGACACTCAGCTTGGCAGATGGGGAAATCTTGCCATAAAGAATGTCTGCCACAGCAGTACCACCCTCTTCACCAGGATACCAGGCCTGGATGACTGCTGCACAACGCTTGGCTATCTTGGAGATAACCTGCTCACGACCGCCGAAGACTACCAGGACCACAGGTTTGCCCGTAGCCAAGAGTTCCTCAACATATTCCTCTTGCTTACCAGGAAGCTTGAGTCCATATGACGCACCTTTTTTTACTCCAGCGGAACCATTGATTAGAAAATATTTCTACTTTCGATATCAGTTGGAGCCTTTGATTGCAATCAACAGTCACTTTTAACATCATTGAAGCCATTGTTTGCAATCAACACCTGTTTTCAAGAGCCGTTGGGACTGATGATTGGAATCAACAGTCACTTTTAACATCATTGGAGCCATTGATTGCAATCAAAGGCTACTTTTAAAAGCCGTGGATGTTCTGATTCCAGTTTCCATGCCCGCAAAATGTAAAATAGGGATGTAATAAAAAAGAGAGAGGGTATGTCATAAACCAATGACATACCCTTCTCACCTTATTATATATGTAGCAATTACTTTCTTTTCTTTGAATGCGCAGCTTTCTTGGCAGCAGGTTTAACTACCTTCTTGTCGGCACTCTTTACTGCACCCACTGATGCATCATCCTTCAATTCACCAGCAGGCTCAGGAGTTACCTCTGGCTTAACTATGCTAACGAGTTCAAGATCGAAAACCAATGTAGAGTAAGGTGGAATCTGACCCGCCTGACGCTCGCCGTAAGCCAACTCGTAAGGGATGTAAAGCTGCCACTTGCTGCCTACAGGCATGGTAGTGAGCGCCTCGGTCCAACCCTTGATCAGGTTGCCTGCACGGAACTTATCTGTTTTAGCACCACCATGCTTAGAAGTTGCATCAAAGACCGTTCCATCGATAAGACGGCCCTCGTAGATAACCTCAACCTCATCAGTAGCCTTAGGAACTTCTCCCTGACCAGCCTTGATTACTTTGTACTGCAATCCACTAGGCAAGACCTTCACTCCCGGTTTCTTGGCATTCTCTGCAAGGAATTTCTCGCCTGCACCTGCCAAAGCATCCTTCTTGTACTCACCAGCTTTCTTCTCACTAAAGATAGTTGTATCATTGGCAATAGCTGCAACAAAACCACGGCTGAACATGGCTGCATCAATAGAATCCTTAGTGCTCTTCAATTCCTCACGAGTTCCTGGAAGGATGCGCTGAGAAACCATCTGAGCAATCTGCATACCGACGATGTATGCTGTGCCCTGAGGAGTATTTGCCTTATCTATTGCTTCCTCATAACCACGGATAAAATCTGCCATATAAGCAGTATCCACCTTATAACTCTGCTGAATGAATGGTATCAAACCACGTGTAGCATGAACACCGGCAGCATAACTCAAAGAGTCGCTTGCTGTAGCTAAAACCACTGGGGTAACTTTCTTACGCCCCTTCTTCTTGTCTGCAGCATGAACTGTAAACAAAGAAGCACTCGCCACGAGGACGAGTGCTGTCAATAATATTTTCTTCATATTCTTAAAAGTCCTCTTCCTTAAAATAAAGCTTGAGTTCTCTTACAATATTAATTACTTACCACCTACTGAAATCAACTCAATCTTGAAGATCAAAACAGAGAATGGCTTGATCTGACCCTGCTCGCGCTCACCGTAAGCCAACTCCTGAGGGATATAAACTTCCCAAACAGAACCAGGTTATCAAGGGTTGGACTGAGGCTTTGGTTCA
>USJD01000254.1 GCA_900554835.1 uncultured Prevotella sp.
AGTGCTTCACTGGAACGGTTGGTTATACTCTTGCTAATCTTAAGTTGTCTCATAAATATTTATCTTTTTACCTGTATTTAATTGTCTATTAAATTATCTGTTTTATTATCGCTGAAACCGTTATTACCTGTTTCGGGGTGCAAAATTACAAAAAAAACTGCAACTTCTTTGTCATATAAACCGAAAAAGTTTGATTTTATTGTGTATCTTCTTGAATATTTTTATTTTTTATCTGGCTGATAATTAGTAAAAGAATTGGAAATATGCCTAAGTTATTACAGAAATTTACAACAAAAGTGAGGTGAAATTGATGAAAATAGTGCATAATGTTTGTATATTCAAAGATTTTCCGTATCTTTGCAAACTGAAAAACAAGTGAAAAAATAAATAAATTATTATGTTTGAGAATCAACCTAAAGGTCTTTGGACCTTAGCTTTGGCGAATACGGGTGAGCGTTTCGGCTATTATACGATGCTTGCTGTCTTCGCTCTGTTTTTGGGTGAGAACTTCGGCTTTGATGCAGGAACGGCATCAGAGATTTATACTTGGTTCCTCACCGCAGTGTATTTCTTGCCTCTTTTTGGCGGTATGGCGGCTGATAAGTGGGGGTATAACAAGATGGTTATCATCGGTATCCTCATTATGTTCTTAGGCTATTTCTTCCTCGCTATACCTTTGGGTGGAGGATCTGTAGCTGTGGCTGCTATGGGAGCAGCGCTGTTGCTTGTAAGTTTGGGTACTGGTTTCTTTAAAGGTAACCTTCAGGTGATGGTAGGTGACCTCTATAATGATCCTAAATATGCCCAGCATCGTGACTCTGGTTTCTCGCTCTTCTATATGGCTATCAACATTGGTGCCTTGTTTGCTCCAACAGCAGCAACCACCATCATGGCTTGGGCACAGAATGACCTCGGTTACACTAAGGCAGACTCTTATCACTTCGCATTTGCCGTGGCTTGTGTATCTGTCATCGTTTCCATCTTGATTTACTTCTTGGGTAAGAAGACTTATCAGCAAGTGTTGACTTCTGACAAGAAGAAGGATGGTGAGAAGACGGAGGAAGTTGAGGAGATGAGTCCTGCTGAGACCAAGGAGCGCATCATTTGCCTCAGTTTGGTATTCGCTGTGGTTATCTTCTTCTGGATGGCTTTCCATCAGAATGGTTTGACCTTGACTTGGTTTGCCGATGAGTTTACTGCTCGTGAGGCTACTGGTGTTACTGGTATGGAATTCAATGTGTTGAACCTTGTATGGTGCATCTTCATGGTATTTGGTATCTGCGGTTTGCTGACTGCTCCTAAGGATGCAACAGGTAAGAGCAAATTGACTAACCTTGCGCTCATCGTGATTCCTGCAGCTATCTTGGTTTATACTTATATACAGCATGGTAATGATACGGTAGCTATCGATGCTCCTATCTTCCAGCAGTTCAACCCTTGCTTCGTAGTGGCTTTAACTCCAGTGAGCATTGCTCTCTTTGGTTGGTTGGGTCGTATTGGTAAGGAACCTAAGGCTCCTGTAAAGATTGGTTTGGGTATGCTTGTAGCTGCTGTCGCTTATCTCTTGATGACTGTTTCAAGTATCGGACTTCCAGCAACTGATCATCCTAATCATGTGGCTGACGTTTCTCCGAATTTGCTTGTCAGCACCTATCTTATCTTGACTTTTGCTGAGTTGCTTCTTTCACCTATCGGTATATCTTTTGTATCTAAGGTAGCTCCTCCTAAGTATAAGGGTATGATTATGGGTGGCTGGTTTGTTGCTACCGCTCTTGGTAATAAGTTGGTTTCTATTCCTGGACATATGTGGGATATGCCACTGCCAGTAGTATGGGGTACCTTGATGGTTATCTGTCTGCTTGCAGCTCTCTTCATCTTCTCTATTATCAAGAAGTTGAATCGTGTATGTTAAAGGTAAAAAGGTAAAAAAGTAAAAAGGTAAAAAAGTAGATAGCAACATGCCATTTTTACTTTTTTACCTTTTTACTTTTTTACCTTTTATAGTCTAACTGTTTTATTCAAAAGATAATTGTCGAGGATGACCATAGCTGCCATTGCTTCGACAACAGGTACTGCACGAGGCAGGACACATGGATCATGACGACCACGGGCTTTCAGTAGGGTAGGATTGCCCTCAAGATCTACTGTATGCTGTTCTGTCAAGATAGTAGCTACGGGCTTGAATGCTATGCGGAAATAGATGTCCTGACCATTGCTGATACCACCTTGGATGCCTCCACTGTGGTTGGTTGTCGTAGTAACATCCTGACCATCTGTAGGAGTGACGGCCTGATGAGTGGTACCTTCCTTGGCAGGAATAAATACATCGTTCTGTTCGCTGCCACGAGCGGTGATTCCTTCAAATCCTTCTCCATACTCAAATCCCTTGACGGCATTGATACCCAACATGGCTGCACCCAACTGCGCATGCAATTTATCGAATTCCGGTTCACCCAGACCAACAGGACAACCCTTGATAACACATGCAATAACTCCTCCAATGGTATCACCTTCTGATTTTACCTTGGCGATGAGATCTTCCATCTGTTTAGCTTTTTCCTGATCAGGGCAACGTACGATATTGTCTTCGATAGTTGTAAGATCATACTTATGGTAGTCTCTGTCGAGGGCGATATTGCCAACCTGGGATGTGTATGCGGTGACGCTGATTCCGAGTTGACGCAGTGCCAATTTAGCAAGAGCACCTCCTACACATCTGGCGATGGTGATACGGGCAGAAGAACGACCTCCGCCGCGATGGTCGCGGATGCCATATTTCTCATGATAGGTATAGTCTGCATGAGAAGGACGGAACAGACAGCGCATGTTCTCGTAGTCCTGTGAATGCTGGTTGGTGTTCCTTACCTCGAATCCGATAGGTGTTCCTGTGGATTTACCCTCGAAAACGCCACTGAGAAACTCCACTTTGTCAGCTTCGTTTCTGGAAGTTGTAATATGACTTTGTCCTGGTCGGCGACGATTCAGTTCACTCTGAATGAAATCCATATCAATTTCGATGCCAGCTGGGAAGCCGTCAATTACACCGCCTACAGCTATACCATGGCTTTCGCCAAAGGTGGTAAGCGTGAAGAGATTGCCAAAAGTATTTCTCATAAAATTATGGGTTTATTGTCATGAAAAAAATGGGGCATGAAAGCCCCATCTTATATTGTATGATTATTTGTTGCAGTCACAACCGCCCTCGCAGTTGCCACCTTCGCAATTTCCATCCTTGCAGTCGCCACCGCAGTTCTCGCAGCTACCGCCGCAACCCTGCTGACCTTCGCCGCTCAAGAGCTTAGCCATGTGTGCAACCTCTTCTGCAGTAGCCTCGCGGTTTTCCAAAACCTCACCACAGAAGTTGAGCTTCTTGCCTGACAATGGGTGGTTGAGGTCAATCTTAACCTTATCCTCAGAGATAGCTAACACAAGACCCAAGAAGCGGTTGCCATCCTCGTTCTGGAGAGGAATTACTGCACCTACCTGTACATGCTGAGCATCAAACTGACCATTGATAGTGAAAATCTGCTTGTCGAGTTCGATGACACGCTCGTCGAAATGCTCACCATAAGCCTCTTCTGGAGTCAATTCGAAGTCAAATTCAGCACCTTTCTCGAGGTCAACTACCTGCTTCTCGAATGAAGGGAGAGTAGCACCCATACCACTTACGAAGATGAAAGGACGCTCATCAGCAGTCTTCTCGAGCAACTCTTCATTACCATCGTCACCTTTTGTTGTGTCATAGAGTGAGTATGACAAAACGATAAATTTGTTTTTTGTTTCTTCCATTTTATTTATTTTTTATTTTATTATAGTCACTTTTTACCATTGATTTTTTGTCTTACAATTTTGGATTTTTGATTTTTACTATGGGTTCTTTATTGATAATTCTGAAGATTACCCCAGTATATGAAAGTCCAAAAGAATAAAACCCCAAATGGTTTATTTCTTGGTTCTTTTTCTTTTCTGAACTCCTTTTACCATTTCCATGCGCTCCAGATAAATAGGGCGCCATTTGTCAATGATGTCTTGCAAGCTCTTGCTTTGTTGCGAGAGTTGTCCATATTCCTCGGAATCCAACAGATTTTGCTTCTTAAGTTCAAGCATGCGAGCTAAGAGATGTTTCTGGTGTTCTTCCGCAGCTTTGAGTTGGTTGCCTAACTTTTCCAGACTCTCCATGAAAGCAAGCGCTTTGTCTATATGATTTTGTTCTTCCATATATCTTATTCTACATGATTATATATATAGGTGTTTGCACATTGACTGCAAAGGTACAATAAAAAATCGACAATCGGCAAAGAATGTGAAAGAAATTATTCCACTTTGCTATATTTCCCCTTTATATTCTTGATTACATACTCTTCTCCTTGAATAGGAGTTATTCCCTTTTTCTTTTTTTTCTCCCTTTTTCTTTTATTCCCATTCTTACTTTCTTTTGTCTTTTGATCTTATAGAATGGATTCTGTATGTCAATACTTAATAGGAATAAGATATGAAGTATGTAAATACTAATCAGGAATAAAATAGAAGATTGACAAGTAGAATTAGGAATAAAGACATGCGGATGAGCAAGGTTGCCCAAGCCTTGGGCATTGTGTCCCCACGGCTTGGGCATTGTCTCCCCAAGCTTTGGGCATAGATGCCCCACGGCTTGGGCATGTTCTGATAACCTGCTTCCTTGACTTTTCTTGATTTCAATTGTAGTTTCCTATATTTAGTTGACTACATAGTTCCTTATTCCTATTGTAAGTTGA
>USJD01000255.1 GCA_900554835.1 uncultured Prevotella sp.
GATAATTGCACAGAGTTGTGGAAAATAACAATGCTGTTATGCAGATTATATCCAAACTACACAAAAAAACTAATTCTTGCGAAAGTAGAACAGGTCTCCGCATGAAGAACTATCCTTATCGTTATAATGGAAGAATAATAGTTGTGGTATCGAATCCTTCATATTGATTTTTTTGCTACTTCTTGTTTCTACATTATAGATGCAAATATTGTTAGAGGAAATCTTTACGGAATAAAAGTTGTTCAATCCAGTATATTCTCCGAATAAATTTCCATTTGTGAAGAGCCTAATAGAAACTAATGCTCGTTGAGCATCTTTATACTGACCAGACAATACTGTTTTTTGTAACACCTCAAACATTCTGCTGCTTACTTGTAATGAGCCCAAATATCTGTAGTTGTAATCATTGACCATGTTGTCAGAAGTTATCTCCATGGAGAGCGTCATAGAATCATTTTTCGATTTTAAACATAGCAATTCTAATTCATCCTCTATGCTCTCCACAGAACAATTACACATTTCGTTTGTGGAGGAATTTGTTTTTTTGCAACCAACGAACAAAATACATAATGATATATATATGCTGATAGTTATAAATTTCATCATAGTCAATTCTTAATATTTATCTAAGCCTTCAAAAGAGACATTTGAAATATTGTGTCTTTCAATGAGTTCTTTAACTCGTAAAGAACAAACTGTAGCCCCACTATCTTTCAAATAAAAGAGTTCTTCTCCATTCCACGAGGTGAAATCTATTTGGAAAGTCCCATAAATATGGTCTCCGTCAGAATCATGTTCACAGATAGAATCTATTTGCGTTTCTAACAGAGCATAGTATTGCAACCTTGAACCATATATTTTTATGGGGATAAAAGAAACTCCCTTTACTCCATTATTTTCCAACAAATCTTTGAAGTTATCGGAAATAAATCTTAATGGTCCTTGGTCACCTATGAAGTCATAAAATACATCTCCTTCATCGATGTGGAAGAGATTGTTGTCTTTTACATGTTGTAAATCAGGAAAAATTTGAAAAGGGTCGTAACTAACATCAGCTTGTAGCCTAACTTGCCTTTTCTTATTTCCTAACATTATAGTTGTAAAATTCATAGTGCTATCGAATTTGTAATCCGTACTCCAATGATTATGATTCACACAAGTCTTTGCATTTCTCCCAATGGGCATCAAACTCCTTCTTGCTCACCAACATATTGGTTTCTATCGAATACAAGTCATATTGCAGGATGATGGACATCGGAGGATTGGACTTAGTAAAGTCTTCTGGCACACATTCATCTTCCTCGACATTGACGAAGGTATAATTTCCATCTGAAGATATGGTAACCGCTTTCAGCACTCTCACGCCATCGTATTCGCCATAGCAAATCGTGTTGAACACCTTGATTTTAAAATAGACTTCACATACTAAAATGCCATTCTCGTTAGTTCTATATGGGAGCGACTTTTTGAGTTCAATGAGTATGTGAGCAAATGCCAACAAAAGTGTTTTCTTAGCTTTCTTAGCAGGGATTATCAGACTGAAACCTTGCCCTAATTCACCATGCCTATCTATTACAATTTTTACGTAAGGCGCTTTCTGGGCAATAATTGTATTTATGTCTTCTATTGCTTTGTTCCAAGTCTCTACAATATTGGGGAGAACCATATAAATACAGCAACAGAGGTGAAACTCCTTGGTTTCAGGCTTGTATTGAATGAAGAAATTTCCCAAAGAAAAAGACTCAAACAATGGGTCACCAATCATCCGAAAATCATTTGGAGAATTCGGACAAATGGTTCTCAGCATATTAACTCTCTTTCGGAACCACCGTTCATGTCGATTGAGATATCTCTGAACAATATCAGCAACAACCACGACACAAACTATTATAACTATTCCGACAGTTTCCGAAAATGCATGAGTAAGAGCTTTTAGCCCCAATATGATGCAAATGCACCATAATACGAATAAGCCAAGTTTTTTGATTATCATAAGGCAATTCACTAACTATTGTTTGACATTGTCTTTCATTTCCTATATAGTGGTACGCTCCGTCTCATCCGTAATTAGTTCTTTCATATCCACAGACAATAGCTGCGCTATTTCAAGAAGTGTGGTAAGATTGGGTTGAGTGCGGTTGCATACGTATGCATTGACCGTACTGAAACTCCTTCCCAACTTCTTTGCAAGCCATGTTTGGCTTATCCCTTTGTCCTCCAAAACTGCTCTTATGCGATTTAACTTCATATTTTTATTGTTTTTACGCTACAAAAATAATATTTTATCGTGATAATCCATCCAAATCCCTTGAATATCTGCTGTATTCCGTCGTAATTTAGACAAAATAGAAATATAATCTGCAAAAATGGGACTAAGCAATTGGTTTCCCAATATGGCAAGATACATATATGCGTTCATAAATATTTGTTCTATTTGCCATGTTCTTAAAATGTCAAAATCGGAAATTTATCCTTGGTAACTACTCAGCACCCCTAGGGCATGAGTAGTTACCTCACTGTTGTACGACAGCAAGTATAGCATTGAATTTAGAGTTTCCATTCTTCATGGCAGTTTCTACTATAGAGTGTAACTTGGCAAAATCATCGGCACCGCTATCGGTACGGAAGCATCCGCTGACTTTCTGTTTTACCTTTATCTTTCTCACCCCTCGTTCGCTTGCGTTGTTGTCATAAGGCACAAGTGGATTGGAGAGGAAAGTGAACAGATAGTCTTTTACCTTTAGAATGCCTTTCTTGAATCTCTCAAACTCATCATCGAGGTGCGACAGGCTTTCTCCCAAGAGGTTTTTCATCTTGGTTTTCAGTACCTTTATCTTTCTCTGCGTGATAGTTTTGTTTCGCCTAAGGTCGATGGCGTGCGCTAACAGATGGATAAACCTTCGAGACCAATCCTGCTTTGCGTCTAGTTCGTTGAGATATTCGGCATTTCTTAACAGGTGAGCCAGACAGACTTGATGATCTTTGACATTCATCTTGAAATAAGTTTGTTTTCTGTCGGTCACAAGCGTTGAATGGGGCAGACCGTTAGGAAACTTGGAATCTACGGCCTCCTGACCTCTCGATTTCAGCTGATATACATATGTAAGGGCATCTGTTTGGAAAATCCAGTTCCAGTGCAACTGCTTTCCCACAGCGGCACCGGTCTCGTCTGCTCCAACAACTGGAGCACACTCGATTCTCTTCCGTATCTCATCGTATGTCTTGTCGGACTTGGCGCTGTTTCCTTTAAGTATGTTCTGTACAGTTCCCTCGCTTATCCTTTGTCCACAAAGGTCTGATATGAGTTCAGCTATTCTCTTGAAAGGGATACACTGCACAACATTCAGATAGCTGACAAGCGCACGGATGTTGTCACCGTATTTGATGCGGCAGTTGGGTGCGTCGCAGTTGTTCACGCAGCCACACTGGCAGACCTTCTCATAATACTGCTCCTCGGTAGTCTCTACGACAAACTTGATGTCTACAATTTGTGTCTTACGGATTTTTCTGTACGCAATGCCATCCAACGGGCGACCGCAGCATTTGCAGTAGGCTGGCTCATGCTTTACGATTCTGTCTGGCGTACTGACAGACTGCAAGGTGCTTCCCTTGTGTCCAGGCTGTCCACCGCTTGGCTTGCCACTCGGCTTGCGCAAGGATTTCGTCCTGCGAAGTTCGCGAGCGGCAATGCTCTCCTGAGATGGAGGAACACTGCTGTTGCTGCTATTCTTCTCAGGCTTTTCTGATGAACTTGAAGATTCGTCCTCTTCGGCAGGTTCCTCGCCCTCAAGTTCCTTGATGCGGGTCTTGGCATCGGCAAGATCTGACTTGGACGAAGCAAGCTCCACCTTCAGATTGTGTATCTCCTTGTCCTTCTGGCATATGACACGGTTGAGACGCCCAATCTCCTCAGTCTTCTCGGAGTCGGACTTCTCAAGCTTACGCAGACGCTGATTAATCGAGCGTAAAATTTCGTCTATGTCTGTACACTGTCTTGCCATTCATCTGCAATGATAGGCATCTTTTGTGAAATGACCAAATGCGGTTTTACATCCATTAACGGAGATTTTGCGTTTGCCCGAAACGCAAAATGGGCTCTCGTTGACGACTGTCTGCTTGAAGGCATAATTTGGTTGCGCAAGTATGCCGAGCCCACTGGTATCCTAATAGGCCTAAAATTTGACATATGTAGGCTACATATACATAAGACTATACATACAAACCGCTTTAACAATGATTAGGTTTTGGGACAAAATCAAGTTTATGAATAATTAACGAGTGCCGTTGACTATCTTATGCTGTGGGGGTGCTGAGTAGTTACTAACATTAGATTACCAGTATAATCAATGTCTATTTTCATGAGGTAATTGCAATTGTGCTTTGATGCAATCTTTATTAGATTATGTTTATCAGATAGTGAAATTTGATAAGCGCAATTTTTTGTGGTAACTATAATCTCGTCTTTTATTGGTGATTTATTTACGGATGTTAATAATGGTATTGTCATAAAATTCTCTGTTGTCTTTGTTTCTGTATTATAGACTCCAATACCAGATTTCGAAGTTGCAATATATATTTTTTTCCTCTTATCACAAAATATATTTAAGCATTCATTTTCAGCGCCTAATTCCAACATAACACATTCTTTATTCGTTCGTAAATTATATTCTACCATCGTTTTTTTACTATTATTGTAAACCATATAGAGAAATAGCCTATCTTCATCAAAAAAGAAACGTTCAATATCAAATTT
>USJD01000256.1 GCA_900554835.1 uncultured Prevotella sp.
TAGAGCACAACCTTGCCAAGGTTGGGGTCGCGGGTCCGAGTCCCGTTTTCCGCTCTTTTTTCTTTAATATTAAAAAAGAGAGAAACATACCCACTATGAATTTATATATTAGATATTTCGATAAGGAAACCTTTGTTTCTTCTGTCGACCAAGCGATAGATTTTTTAAGTCAAATTCCAGAAATAGGAATGAATCCTGATTTGGAAGCGGATATCCGTGATTATGCTGCAAGTGATGTATGCTATCCAAAAAGATATAAAGTACGCCCAAGAGTTTATTTTATTATCATTAAGACTGCTGCTGCATGTATGCAGGATTTTAAGGATAAGAAGGCTTTGCGTGCTGTGCCTGCTGAGCGTCATGATAATCCTGCAAGCCCAGTAAACCGTTTGACTGAAGAGCGTCCGGGCTGGTATGAAGGTTCGCTGGATTTCAAGCGAGTTGTAATGGTGCCTGCTACTGGTAAGTTTGAGTATCGTGACACGCATTTTGTGGCAGATGTTAAAGCTATGTCTGGAATAGATTGCTATGAGAGAATCGTAGAACATCTCCGTGGTAGGGTAGATTCCAGAAGTCAGTTCCCTTCTGCAAAGGGCAAGAATTTCCAGTTCCGTTATTTGGGAATGTGGAAATAATTTCATTAAAAATGTTTTGATATGAATAAGGTTATGTTAATTGGTAATGTCGGGAAAGATCCTGATGTTCATTATTATGATGCTGATCAGGCTGTAGCGCAGGTTTCTCTTGCGACAACAGAACGTGGATATACATTGGAAAATGGTATGCAGGTGCCTGATCATACAGATTGGCATAACCTTGTCTTTTTTCGTGCCTTGGCTAAATATGTAGAAAAGTATGTGCGTAAGGGTGACAAACTTTATGTCGAGGGTAAGGTGCGTTACCGTACCTATGATGACAAGCAGGGGAAGCGTAGATATGTAACTGAGATTTACGTGGATAATATGGAAATGCTTGTATCCAAGTTTGCTGCTTCACGTACAAATGAAGCAAGTAATGCCCAAACTGCAGCCAAAGCTGAGGCTCAGACTTCTCAGGAAGAGAAGGAACAAGATAGTTTACCATTTTAATTAATATATAAAATTGGATATTTCAACTATAACTGAGGCCTTTGATGATGTTGCTTTTTCATCGCCTTCATTAGGGGTTGTTTTTGCTGCCGTTTTAGCGGCAGTATTGCTGTTGGTGTCTGCATTTGCAAGTGGTTCTGAAATCGCTTTTTTCAGTCTTTCACCTACAGATGTTGATGAACTGGAAGATGAGAAAACAGAAACAGACCGTAAGATTCTGATGCTGCGTGAGGATTCCGAACGTACTCTTGCTACCATTCTCATCGCCAATAATTTTGTGAACGTCACCATCATTATGCTTTTAAACTATGTTTTTGCTGGTGTAGTTCATTTTGGAGCAAAAGCGTATTGGTTGCAATTCCTGATTATTACAGTTCTGCTTACGTTTCTTCTTTTGCTTTTTGGTGAAATCATGCCAAAAGTGTATAGTCGTAAGGATCCGTTACTTTTCTGCAGGCGTTTTGTGGGTGGCATTTTGATTGCTCGTAAGATTTTCTGGCCTTTGGAAAATGTGCTCCTGAAAAGTGGAATGCTTGCCGAAAAGGTGGTGAAAAAGGAAAATCACATCTTGAGTGTTGATGATTTGGAACAGGCTTTGGAGCTGACTGACAAGGATGATATCAAGGACGAACAGAGCATGCTGAAGGGTATTATCCGCTTTGGTGATGAGACTGCCAAGGAGGTAATGACGAGCCGCCAGAATGTAGTAGATCTGGATATTCACAGTACTTATCCTGAGGTTCTGAAATGTATCGTGGAAAATAACTATAGCCGTATTCCTGTTTATCAGGACAATACCGACAATATTCGTGGCATCCTGTATATCAAGGATTTGCTTCCTCATTTAGGAAAGCCGGCCTCTTTCAGATGGCAGAGTCTGATTCGTCCGCCTTATTTTGTACCAGAAACCAAGAAGATTGATGATTTGCTGAGAGAGTTCCAAGAGAATAAGGTGCACATCGCCATCGTGGTAGATGAATTTGGCGGCACGAGCGGCATCGTAACTCTTGAGGATATTCTGGAGGAAATCGTAGGCGAAATTAATGATGAGTATGATGAGGAGGAGAAGTTCTACTCCAAGTTGAATTATAATACATTTATTTTTGAGGGTAAGACTTTGCTGACTGATTTCTGCAAGATTCTGAATGTTGATGATGAGGAATTTGAGGAAGTGGAAGGTGATGCCGATACTTTGGCCGGATTGTTGCTTGAAATCAAGGGTGATTTTCCAAGCATCCATGAGAAAATCGAATATAAGAATTATTCTTTTGAGGTTTTGGGGGTTGAGGAACGCCGTATCAGTAGGATCAAAGTGGTGGTTCATCCCGGTAAATAATTCGTTGAGGCTTTTTAAGATTGATTATAATAAGAAAGAGGGTCGAGATTGCTATAATCTTGACTCTCTTTTGTTTTTCTCGATTTTTTTTCGTAATTTTGTCCCCTATAAAATCAATTGGTTATGGCATTAATAAACGTAAGAGAAGTTTATCCTGGAGTACATTTGGGATTGTGGCAAATCGGGGAGTCTGTAAGCGACTTTCTGGAGAGCTATCCTTGGATGAAAGTTTATGTTAAAGATTTGGAACTCTATAAAAGTGAAGGGCGAAAGTTGGAGTTTCTTGCAGTCAGAGCTTTACTTAGAGAGATGCTTCTGATAGCTGGATATTCTGAGGAGCAGATATGCAAAATCGGAGAAATCACACATGATAAGTGTGGCAAACCTTTGCTCAACAAGTTTAATATCAGTATTTCTCATACCCGAGGCTTTGCTTCCGTCATTATTTCTAAAAGCCGTCCGGTAGCTGTAGATATAGAATATTATAATGATAGGGTGGAGCGTATCGCTTCCAAGTTTTTGAGAAGGGATGAAAAGGCTGAAGGGCTGGATGCTTTGCTGGTTCATTGGTGCGCTAAGGAAACTGTCTATAAACTGTTTTCGGCAGAGAATTTGCAATATGGGGAGATGCGGCTGAAACCGTTCGATCCTATGATGGATTGGAATTGCGAAGTGGAAAACCTGAAGTCGCATAAATCGGTAAATGTGGACTTTGAGTTGACGATGGAGTTTGTTCTTACTTATGCAGCTTTGTAAACTATGCTTCGGAATATTTTGCTAACTTGTTTCTTGTGTTTCGGGTATCAGGTGCTTTGGTCTGATACTTTGCAGGTGGTGCGGGGTGATGTTGAGGAAGACCAATGGACAGTCGTTCGGGAGTTTCCCCAGAAATCCTATCCCCGTTTCGTGCCAGCAGGAAACTATAGTGGCATTACTCATTTGCATGATGATATTTATGCGGTGGTAAGCGATAAGTCTGATAGTGCCTTGTTTTTCAAGTTTCGCATCCAGGTAGATGAACTTACGGGAGAACTTCGGCATGTGGAGAATCTGGGATATGATGTGATGGTGGATGGATGTGGTTATGACGGGAAATCCTGGGTAGGAAAATCCTGGGCAGGCAAGGATAGGGGCTTTGATCATGAGGCGATTGCAAAGGTTTCCGATTCTACCCTGATGGTGGCAAGTGAGGGATTTTTCAGTATCAGTGAGTTTTTTATCAATCCTTCATCCCGGAATGCGGAATGGAATTCTCGACTCAGAAAGATAGAATGCCCATCTGCAGCATTTGCTCCTAACTATGCGTTTGAATCTTTGGCTTTCGATTCTGTCCGTCATTATCTTTGGACGATTTCTGAAAGTACGCTCCGGAAGGATGGGGAACCTGCAACGCCACAGAATGGAGAAGCAAATAAACTACGCCTGATGAGGATTGATATTGAGCATCTGAAGGGGATAGATGCTCAACATTTGGAGGGGATAGGTGTTCTGAGGCAGAATAGCGATGATTCAGATTCAGTAAATGTTTGTGGAAAACACTTTATGGAAGCTTATGCCTACCGGATGGATAAGCCTACTACGAACAAGAAAGCTGAAACGTATGTGATGGGTGTTAGCGAATTGTGTGTCTTACCAGATGGTCAGTTGTTGGTCTTGGAGCGTGAAGCTTTTATTCCAAAGATGAAATTGGGAGCATTTTGTAAGTGCAAGTTGTATTTGATCAATCCGTTGCAGGAGAATCCGTATCCTATTGAGCAACCTTTCTGCGAAGCTACACCTTATATTAATAAGCATTTGCTTTTAGAATGGAAGACCGGTTTGTCGGTTTTTGACCGCTCGTTTGCAAATTATGAAGGAATGTGTCTGGGACCGAAGTTAAAGAATGGTGGTCAGGTGGTGATTCTACTTTCTGATTCCCAAGACCAATATGCAGGCGTTCTTAAAGACTGGTTTAAAACGGTTGTGATAGGAAAATAGAGTCTGAGATAACTGAGATTGAGATTTGAGATGAATGAAGCTGGGGGTGAAATGAGAAAAATGAGCTTCAGGAAGAGTAGAATAGGGGTCGAAATAAGAAAAACAAGGTATGGGGAGGATGAAACAGGAGGTTGAAATGAAAAAAACAAGGTCTCAACTGGCTGAAACGGAGCTTTGAAACGGGAAAAACTGGTTTTGAAATGAATGAAACTGAGCTTTGAGATGAAAAAACGGAGTTTGAGATGAGAAAATGAGGATTGGAAGTCTTGAAAAAGGGTAGTTTTGAAGTAGATAGTAACTACTCAGTCTTCAAAAAATAGGGTACACGTATTCAAAGGAGGGCTAAAA
>USJD01000257.1 GCA_900554835.1 uncultured Prevotella sp.
CAAGCGATTTCGGGATTTATTATGTATTCAACTGTGTACCCAATACCTTGAAGGGGATTTCATCAGTATTCTTACTATCTGTTTAGTTCCTTGATGATTTTCTCCAGATTGTCAAGCTGGCGGGTATCCACTTTCACATCTACCAGATTTCCTTCCTTGTCGAAGAGACGATAGGATGGGAAGGAGCGAATGTTGAGATAGTTCTCAATGGCACTCTGCTGAGCCGCTGGCAAATTGTAGTGGGCGATATTGTCGCCAACCAGATTATTCAGTTTGATGAGATTTTTCCATGACTCTTCAGGACTGTTGCTTACCATATAAAGATATACCACATCGTATGGCGCCAAGCGTTCGAACTCTTCCTTCGAATGGGCAAGAGCCATCTTGCAAGGGGCACACCAGATTCCCCAGACATCCAGCAATACAAGCTTTCCCTTATAAGGCTCCAATATATGGCGAAGAAGTTTCTCACCATCGCTCATATCCTGCGGAGCTGTCTTGATACTGGCAGTAATGTCCCTGTTCTGCAAAGACAGGTACTTACGGTGTTCTGCCAATACTTTTTCCCTGAGAACTTCAGAACTGATACAATGTTCTGCCAGGTCAAGCCCATAACTATTGAGTGGCATGGCTAGTCTTTCCAACACATGAAGAATGGCTTTGGAGATGATGACATCTTTCTGCTGCTGGCTGCATCCCATGCTATCAGCTATATGCTGGGCATAATAAACATCGAGGAGAGGAGTCTCATCCTTAAGCATCTTGGCAATATCTTCTCTTCCAATGATAGCCGTAGCGCGCTTGGCAAGGGCTGAGTTGGAAAAAGCATTTTCTATTTTCTCCTGCTCCTTGGCATCTGTCGTCTGATTTTGCTTGATAGTCATGGCTTCCAGGTCCTTAGCCCATTGCTCCACCGTAGCAATTTCAGAATCTGTTATCGCAATATTCCCCAGAGCCTTGTGCTTTCTCAACAGTTCCGGATAAAAATTGGTGAACAAGAATCCATAGGTCTTCCCCATGGGTGTACTGTACTTTAACCTTGCTTCCTGGCCGATGAGATCTTTAGTCAGCATATTATAGTCACGAAACAGAGTATAAGGCTGCGGAATCTCCTTCCATATTTTTTCCACTTGGCTCACATATTCCTGAGGGAAAACATTGTCTTTTACTCTATATGCTCCTTGCAAGATATCCGAAGCATAAGTGCAGAGAAGGTATTGAGCCGCATACTCCTGATAACATCTGGAAATAGATGCCGATTTTTCTATCTGTTTCCGTAAGTTCCCTTCAGCCTCCTTATATCTGGATTCAAGAATCTGCATCATCTCCTGGGCTGGAACCTTATTTTCATACTTACCTGGATATTCTGCGTCAATCATTGGGATAGGATGCGCCAGCAGTTCATTTTGCAAGCGACAGTTCTTACCCATGAAGATAGCATGTCCAACCTTGAAGTCATAAAGCAGATAATAGGTCTCACCTGGCTCCAATACCGTGTTGATATAAGTATGTTTCCAGTCCATGAAAACCTCGGTAGAGTTGATGAGAGGTACTTTGATCTCAAATCTGCCAAGAGAATCGAGCTTGCTATAACTGCCGACTTCTTTGAATGTACAGAAAAGATCCTCATACTTCACACAATACTCCTGCCCTCTATCCCAAAATTCCTTAGGCATATTTCTGAGCCATCCCACAACAATAGCCGTATCGGGCTTGTTATGAGTATCTTTCAGACTTGTGGTCTCATCTTTCTGCGGATAATCCGGAAGGGTGGAAGTGGTAATGAGCGAATATTCGGCTTTCTTGCCGTTGATGCTCATCGTGCGCTTGCCATGTTGAGGTTTGTCGATGTTGACAGCCAGGTCGCTCTTGCCATCTGTAAGGATGAAAGAGTACTTGTCGCCCTTCTGATTCTTCTGCTTGTATTGCCAGTAACGGCAGTCGTAGATGGCGAAATCATCGTAGAATCCTATCTCCCAATCGCCGGTCGCATCGTTTCGCCAAAGCGAGGAGAAGAGCTGTTTGATGCGGGTATCGATATTCTCGATGCCAAATATCTTGAAGTTCTTTTTGCCGTCACCTTCCAGGAAGTCAAACTTTCGGGTCTTCTTGGGGAGCGGTGCAAAATGGAAGACCACATCCTCCTTGCCTGAACTAGGCATATAGTGTTCTTCGTCAAGTTTCAGTCCATCACAGCTCTTGACGAGATATTTCTTGCCATCAGCAAGAAGATAGGTTTCCTTCACAAACTTTACCCAATAGTGTGGGCGAAAAGTGATGTGCATGAACACTCGTGTTTCATCATCTGCGAATTCCACACGATAGATGTTGAGCTGAGACTGACGAGGATCATTAAATAGCTGGTTCGATTCAGCTACTGGTTTTTCCCAGACAATAGGTTTCTTGCCATTCCCTGCCCAGCAAGTGCAGAGCCAGATGGCTGCGATAAGTACACAAAGGATTCTTTTCATAACTTTTATATTTTGGATTTTACGCTGCAAATTTAAGGAAAGAAATCCAATCAAATCCACTATCTTGTTCACTTTTTGTTTGTTTATCATTATTTTGCATTATAAACAACAAAGTAAACAAAAAGTAAATTTTCATAATTACGTAGCATAAATTGAGAAGACTTTATTTCATGTAACATAAACTTTAGATTTCTTCATTTTCATAAGAAATAAGCTATAAGAAAAATCTTTTTTTCAAGAAAAAACATGTATCTTTGCAAAAACTTTTAAAAATCAAGTAAAATGAAGAAACTTACAATCTTATTTTTCATTTGTCTTTTGGCTTCATGCACAAAGCAAGCGAATAAGCAATTATCCAACATTGAAAACATCATGTTGGCTCAGCCGGATAGTGCATTCACACTCCTGCAAAAGGATTCTGCATCTATTTGCAAAGAAGGTACAGATGCCCAAATGTACTATCAAATCATCCGTTGTCGAGTTGCCGACTTATTATACATACCCCACACAAGTGATTCTACTATACTTAAAGTCGCCAACTACTATACTAAACAAAATAATCAAAAAGCGCTCTCTATGGCATATTACTGTTTAGGCTGTATTTACAGAGACCTTAAAGAACACCCTCGCGCTATCAATTATTTCTTAAAATCTATCGACACTGACAGTACTCATACCCCAAAGGAAATGATTGGAAGATGTTATTACCAGCTATCTGGTTTTGAAGATAATCGAAAAAATCCAATCAAAGCACTAGAGTATGAAATTAAAGCATATAATTATATTTCACAAACAAAAGATTACACGTTAGCTAATAATTGCCTTATTAATATTGCCCAAGACTACAAGACTTTGGGCAACGATGAGAAATATTCCGCATTTATTAATCTCGCTAAAAATAAGATTTCAGCAACAAAAGATACTGTCAACTTAGCTCGCTTCATCATTGTCAAAGGCCAAATTGCCATTCAAGGAAGAAACAATAAAGAGCTAAAAACTTTGATTAATGAAGGCAAAAAAATCTTGCCAACTATACTCAAACAACAAGAATATGGGTTTTATTTAATGCAAGGCTATTATTATAAAGAGCTGCACCAAGTAGATTCTGCGTCCTATTATTTTCAAAAAGTTTTAAACATAGGAAATCCCATTATGGAATATGAAGCTAATACAGCCCTGTCTGAAACAAATGCCGAGAATAGAGAATACACTACTGCTTGGAAATTTCTAAATAAAGCCATAAAGCTAAGAAATGCCATTGATTCCATCGACAACAAGCAGGAGGCAGAAAAGATGAAGGCATCGTATAACTATGAGTTGGAGGTTGCCAAAAGAGAGGAGGCAGAAGAGAGCAAGAACAGGTACAAGTATGCAATGTTACTCGGCATCATTTGTATCCTAGGACTTACTACGCTCATCTTGGCACATAAAAACGCATCCAAGAAAAAAAGTATCAAGCAACTCAAGCTCATTGCGCAGCAAAACGAGCTAATTCAAAATCAAGAACAGAAGATTGAAGAACAGAAGAACATGATGCACGAACATGTAAGCAATATCAAAAAACTTGAAACAAGAAACAACGAACTATCGAAATACCAGCTTACATCATCTGAGCATTGCATCAACAAACTGTCAAAGAATATAAAACTTGATGATGACAGATGGAACCAATTTAGAATGTCCGAATCATATTATAAATTGCACAAAATGATAAGAAACGGACTCGATCATTATACCAATTCAGAACAAAAACAAGCCATTATAGATATCATGGCAACCATCGACAACTTGTTCAATGAATATGGCAAACGCCTTACTGCATTCCTTCCTGGTCTCAAAGACTCACAGTTGGAATTTGCTTATCTAATAAAAGCAGAAATAAACTTTTCCAACATAGCTATCTTGCTAAGAAAGAGTAAACCTAGCATCACAAAGATTAGCAAAAGTTTCGATGAATACCTTGAAAAGAATATAAAGGGATTGGATATCAAAACGTTCTTACATGACTTCTAAACTTTTTATACAGAAGTTTCGCATGTGACTTCCCCACATGCGAAACTTCATAAGGGAATTATTTTACCCAATCCAATACGATCGTCTTATCTTCATCAATCATAAAGTTCATACCAATCTTTTCCACGGTTTTGCCTCTTAGGGCAAAAGCATCAGCATAATGCTTGTTGTTGATTTGTTCAAGAGCCTCTTGTGCTGACTTATTAAATTTCAGTTCTATCACATAGATGGTATCCTTTGTTTCCATCGTAA
>USJD01000258.1 GCA_900554835.1 uncultured Prevotella sp.
ACCTATTTTGTTTTGGTTTTATTATTAACAGTTTCTTCATAAACAATCATCTATTAAAATCCTGACTACTACTATTGCTTCCACTTCCAAAAGAACCAAAACCATTCCCACTTGAAGAAGAACGTGTATTTGAATTGCCTTTTTTATTGGACAGTAGTGAATTATGATAAATCGAGTTACTTCATTAAAATTGATTTATTATTGCTGCCATAGCCGATAATCTTGACATCTACTTTTGAATGGATTAAAGTTGGTGAACCTTGTATCTTGTATTGGAAGTAGATTGTATCTATTTTCTCTGTAGTGGCTATTTTGAGAGTTTTAACTTCGTCGAATATATCCAATGTTATCTTTTTGAATTTTTTGTTGTCGCAAGCAACCACTCTTTTTTTTACAATATATCCTCGTTGGTCTGTCTTGTATTCAACAGCAACGTATGCTTCCAAATTATTTTTTTGAAACTCAATAGGATATTTACACTTTTTTTCCAATTCGTTTATGAACAACTCTCTATTTCTATAGTCAGGATTACCTGAGCTTACTTGGCGTACACCAAATAGTTGCGGAGATGTTTCCATAAGAGACACATTTGTATTGGAGTTGCACGAACCAAGCACTACCAATAATGTCAATAATATAATACCCAATAATTCTTTCATCTTATTTATTTTATATCGTAGTCTTTCGTTTAAACTTATCTTATAAATAGTAACCTTTTTCTAATCGAGAGGATTGTTCTGCTCTATACGAGCTTTTTTAATGGCTTCTCCTAAACGGTAAACGTGTAAAGCTTCGTCCACGTCACTCTCAAAAGCATCACGTTTCGGAGTGCCAACTTTTCCAAAGTGCTTGTCAAGCACATCGTCCAATGGAGTAAGATTCATCTGTGCCATATATTTATAATTTATATACGAAGATAAATAAAATGTTTCATATGTCTATTATGGCTTCTTTATAAAGAACCAATGATGACTTTTCCAAGATTGGTATTCCCCTTGTTGTATGTATTTACCTTCAAAAGTAACTTTGGCTTCTCCATTTCTGAAAGGAGTAGCATACGAAAAAACAGGTGGAATAATTATAACTCCACATGTATCAGCAAAACCTATTTTGCTATCTTTTCCCACAATTCTGAACATACCATCACAGACATAATCTGGACCATTATCAATCTTATAAACTTCAAATAATTCTTTCCCTGCATTGTCAATACAAATGATTTTACCCTTTTTTGTGCCGACAAAACCAATAGAGGAAATTGAATCCGTAAATGCAATTATATATTCTTTATTTTTTACAACAGTTTTCCCTTGTAGGTCTTTATATTTGAGATTCTTTCCATTGCCAAATTTTACAATGGTCTGAGCAATAATCTGTTGAAATAGTAAAGATGATAAAAAAATAAAAAGAAACTTTTTCATATAAACTAAAGTGTTAGAGTCGAAATATAAGGAATAGCATCAAAGCGTCCCTGCAGATAAGCCTTCTCCATATCCAGCGTGTCCCGGAAATCCTTGAAATCAAACAGAGAATACAAATCACTGCTTCCATCCTCTCGCTTGTTCACGAAATACACCTGATCCCTTCGCTGGAAATCGGTGTTCAGCAAATGGGTGTTATGAGTGGTGTAGATGAGCTGGGCATGGTCGCTATGATTGAACATACCTATCACAAATTCCACCAGCTGGGTATGGAGACTGTTGTCTATCTCATCGACAAGAAGCATCTTGCCTTCATGGATAATACCAATCATCCTCACCATCATCCGGAACAAAGTCTTGGTTCCCTCCGACTCTTCCGTCTCGAAATCAAACGCAACGGAAGGGTTGGTACGATGAAACGTCGTGATGGCATTGTTCTGAATCTTGAAGTCAATGATGTCGCTATCTGCCGTTCTCAACACCTCCAGCATCTGCTCCTTTCGTTCCTTGAACAAATTATCCAGAGAATCAATGTTAGCCACCTGATAATCAAGCACGATGTCATTACAGAAGAACAGGAAAATCTTTTGGGCTATTTCCCTGTCCATCTGACTGGCACGAGAAATATAGAGTGTCTTCTTCGATGTATTGTCAGCAACATCGAAAGGACGCTTGATGACTGTCTTAAACTCATAGATGTCTTTCTTTTCAGTTCCTCTGCTTTCATCACGGCTGAACACCAGCGACTTGCGACCATTCGGATAATAGTACAAAGTCTCGGTGATGATTTCATCATGCATAAAGGAGAAGGAATACTCATACTCTACTCCATTCAGCAGGAAACGGATATAGAAAGAGCTTGGCTTGTTGGCATAATCCTCAAACTTGAAAGGTGAGATGGCAAACTTGGTGTCAACATTATAATTATGTGATGAACGAACCATGTTCACACAAGCTCTGATGGCTTTAATCACATTGCTTTTACCCGAAGCGTTGGCTCCAAATAAGGCAACGCTCTTCAACATCTGTTCTCCATCCACGGAAAACAGATTACCTTCAAGCTCCCTTGCCTTCTTTGTCTGAATCTTGGCAGCCTGCAAGTCCAAAGTCACCTCGTCTCGAAACGAGAACATATTGCTTAAACGTATCTCCAAAACCATTTTAACCTCGATATTTGTAATTTGATTGCAAATATAAGAAATAAAACTTGTTTTTATATCCATCAGACGTTATTTTTATTATTATTTAGCACAACAAAGAGCAGGATGCTCCTTCAAGCACACAAAGGTATCTAAAACAACCACCACCAGAGCACGAAGTTCTGATGGTGGCAACCATATTTTTCTCTATCAATAAACCAATGAATAGTTCACATTGAAATAGGAATCTGAAATTTTCATGGTTGTAATCACCATGGATTTGTCCTGGTTGGTGAAGCAATACTGCAGGCTGGCTTCATCGGCAGAAACAAGCGTGTAGTGCTTCTTCAGATAGTCAATGACAAGCCCACGGTTCACACTTCGCTCCGTATCAATGACAGAATAAAGCGAACCGTCAAGACGGGAGAAACTGTAAAGAACGCCTTCACTACCCTGCCCAGTCATAAAGGTCAACTGGATGTTGTCGCCGGAAGTCTCAGCTACCTGGCGGTAACGCTTCATGGATTGAGCCATATAGCTCTTGACCTCATCCACATTCGCACCCATGATGTGGAATGGCTCTGTCCAAACGTCCAGTTTTGTTTCCGGAATCTCAATGTCCTCCATCGGGTCATCATTGCCGCAAGAGGTGAATACTACTGGTGAAGCCATCATCATCAGAAGGATGGCGATTGAAAGATACTTTTTCATTTTCATGACTTTTCGTTTTTGATGTTATTTTTTTTCATTGTATTCATATCCACATGTGGACATGTATCAACGTCTATATGTATATATGTATCAACGTACACGTGTATCAATGTATTCATGTGTACATGGCTACACATCCACATTTTCTACATGACTTCCCTAATGGATTTAGTCCTGATTTTCTTAACCTTACCATATTTCGACTCATAAGCTTCAACGCCTTGTTTCATGACGTATTCCATGAAGGAGCGGATGGTGAAGCCTTCCTTTCGGGCGATGCTCTGAACCTTGTCAACGAGTTCCTTTGAGCAGATAAAGGAGAAATGTCGCCAGGGTTCATCATTGGGCGAATCGCACTCTGGCTGAGGGTTGGGAGCAGAAATCTGTTGCTCCTGAGGATTCCCAGGAGACTTGTCAAATCTGTCCTGCGGATGAATGGCAGCCTTTCCGAGAATGTTGCCAAGCAGGATGTCCATATTCTTCTTTGCCATAGTCTTTACTGATTACGTGAAATAATTTCTTCTGTCAATGCCTGATAGTCCTTCGCTCCGTTCGACTGAGGGTCGTATTCAAAAATGCTCTGACCACTGCCTGCCGATTCTGCCAGGGCGATGTTTTCACGGATGCGAGTCTTCATGGTGATAGTCTCGTAACGGGACTTCACGGCTTGCTCAACCACCTTGTTCAATTTGCGATGGTTGAATCTGGCTATGAAAACGCCTCCAAGTCTGAGGTTCGGCTTCACTCGCTGCAAGGTCGAGACAAAGGAATCGAGCATTCTCATTCCTTTCAGAGGAAGAAGCTCTGGAGTCATCGGAACGATGATTTCATCAGCTGCGAGGAAAGCGTTTGTGGTGACGATTCCCAAAGACGGAGGACAGTCTATGAGAATGTAGTCATAGTTCTGCTTCACGGGTTCGAGCAGTCGGCTCAGCAGCTGTTCTCTTGCCAGAAGATTGGTCAAGGCAATCTCTGCGCTTGCCATTTCGAGAGAGGAAGGAACGAGGTCGAGGTTCTCCCTGATATGCTTCACTGGCTGGGGTGCACCATCAACCAGAGAGTCAAAGATGCTTGCCTGCACCTCATCTTCATTCGGGATGAAATACAGGGTAAGATTTGCCTGACCGTCAAGGTCTATGAGCAGGACTTTCTTGCCCATTCGTGCCATGCAAGCCCCGATGGAGGCTGTAGAGGTGGTCTTCGAAACGCCACCTTTATGATTGGCGAATGTAATGATTTTCAATGACATAATATAAAATCTTTTGTATATATGTATTAACGTATTCATGTGTACATGGCTTCACGTGTACGTGGCGACATGTATTAACGTGTACAAAGGTACGGGTATCTGGCGAGAGTTCCTCCACGCTTCCCCTAACAACCCAAAGTGTCAGGGGAAACGTCAGGATTTGATGGGTCATTTATTCAAAGGTGAAGGTGCGGATGTAGAAATATGT
>USJD01000259.1 GCA_900554835.1 uncultured Prevotella sp.
AAAATACAAATATCCTTAAGGGAAAATTTTCAATCTCTTCTTTCCCCATTTTCCGGGAGTTTCTCCTTGACTGTTGCTTTCTAGAATATTATTTACATAACGTAGACTATATGCCAGCAGGATGATAGAAGACCTATGATGTGATTCCCCCTCTCACCAGCCACTTCGCAAAGAAGCGGTCGCTTACTAATCGGTTTAACACAGATACAGATGCAAACGTTTGCGCATTTCTTTTGCGTGATTTACATCAGTTGGAGAAACAACTCACCGATTTTCGTCGTAACTTTGCAACAGTTATCAAAGCAACAACTCTAACTGAATAAATATGAAGAAAATCTACTTAACACTCGTTGCCCTCCTGGCAACCATCAATATGTTCGCCCAGGGTTGGCCTGCCAACTATAGCGGCGTGATGCTGCAGGGATTCTACTGGGATTCCTTCAGCGAATCCAAGTGGACCAATCTCGAAGCGCAGGCTCCTGAGCTGGGACAGTACTTCAACCTCGTCTGGATTCCGCAGAGTGCCAACTGTGGCGGTAAGTCAATGGGTTACGATGACCTTTATTGGTTCAGCAACTACAACAGCTCCTTCGGAAGCGAAGATGAACTCCGCTCTCTCATCAAGAGTTTCAAGGCTAACGGCATCGGAGCCATCGCTGATGTTGTCATCAACCACCGCAAGAACGTATCAACCTGGTTTAACTTCCCGGTAGAAACCTACAAGGGAGTAACTTACGAGATGAAATCAACCGATATCTGCGCCAACGATGATGGCGGCAAGACCAAGAAAGAGGCAGATAAGCAGGGCGTAAAGCTCAGCAGCAACAACGATACCGGCGAAGACTGGGGCGGCATGCGCGACCTTGACCACAGCAGCCAGAACGTGCAGACCATCGTAAAGGCTTATCTCGACATGCTCCTCAATGACTTCGGCTACGCCGGATTCCGTTACGACATGGTGAAGGGATACAGCGGCAAGTTTACAGGCATCTACAACGATGCTACCAAACCTACCTATTCCGTAGGAGAATATTGGGATGGAAATGTATCTGTAGTCAAGAACTGGCTCAACGCCACCAAGGTGAATGACCAAATAACAAGTGCAGCCTTCGACTTCCCTATCCGCTACGTGGTGCGCGATGCCATCAAAGCCAACTGGTCGACCGTAAAAACCGATGGCTTGGCTAACGACCCAGCTTACAAGCAGTATGCCGTTACCTTCGTGGAGAATCACGATACGGAATATCGCTCAGCCGGCGAACAGCAGGACCCTATCCGCAAGGATACCCTGGCTGCCAATGCCTACATTCTGGCTTCGTGCGGAACCCCATGCGTATTCTACAAGCACTGGATTGACTGCAAGCAGGATATCAAGGCGATGATCAACGCACGCCAGCTGGCTGGCATCACCAACACCAGCAATACCACCTTCAATGCCTACAAAGGCAATGGCTATAACGGCATCATGACCGTAGGCAAGAAGGCTTCGCTCATCGCCATCGTGGGGCCTAACGCCAACCAGTTTGCTGCGCCTAATTCATACGCCGAACTTCTAAACGGCTACCACTACCGCTACTTCATGCCTAAGAAGGCAAACGTGGCTTGGGTTGATTTGGCTTCTGGAGATTACGAAGGCGTGATGAAGGCAAAGCTCGTGGCAGTAAGCAACGAGGATAATGTGCAGCTGGTTTACACCACCGACGGCACCGAACCTACAGCCAGCAGCAAGAAGGCAAAAAGCGGAGAAGAGATTGAGATTCCTTTCGGCGAGACAACCCTCAAAGTGGGCTTGCTGATGAATGGTGCTGTCAGCGGCATTCTTACCCGTACCTATAAGGTAGAAAAGCCTGCAGCCTTCGACCCATACGATATCACCGTGTATGCCAATGCCGACAAGGTGGGCTGGACAAGCGGCTTCAACTTCTGGGCATGGTGCGACAGTCCTAACGAGAACCTGACCACTACAGGTAAATGGCCAGGCGATAAGATAACCCAGTACAAGGAGATTGATGGAAAGAAGTGGTTCTATCAGACTTACAAGATCAAGAGCAAGAACTACATGGTTTCCTTCGTATTCAGTACCGGTTCGCTACAGACCGTTGATTTCACAAATATCAACAAGGATACCTATCTGGAAGTCCAGAATGAGAAGAATGCTGGTAAGTATACCATCAAGGACGTAACTGCCAACATGCCATCTACCGGCATCAGCCATCCTATCATCGACAACAACGTCCAGAACGACCCTTCCTGGTACACCCTGAGTGGCATGAAGATGACAAAGAAGCCTAATCAGGCTGGTATCTATATTCACCAGGGCAAAAAGGTAATTATAAAATAAAGAATCAAACCTGATATTTTAAAGTTACAGCAGAATAGAATAAATAGAGTTTAGTTTAGGCAAATAATTTTATTAGTTAGTTGGTTTTAGGTTTAAAAGAGGTATTCCCCAAAAGTGTTTTCGGGCAATACCTCTTTTGCTATTGTATTAAGATCTAAGCCATTTCATTCGTAAACTTAATTATTGCTCATTCTACTCTGTCTTTCATCTAAATATTTGGAGTAAAAATAGGAAAATCGTACCTTTGCAAAAGGTTTGAATGGGTCATTCAAGCCGAAAAGAAAAGTGGCATTGAAAATCTCTGCGAAAAGGAGTGAGTTTCTCAGATTTAATTTGTATCTTTGCCATGTCATATCAGAGTTTTGCTTGTTTTCTTTTCGCAACATTAAGATAAGTGAAAATTCTGACATAGCAAAATCCAGAGTAACTTTTTGTTGCTCAGGCGCTTAAAATATTTAATTGATAATAGTGTTGCGGAATTAATGGAATAACCAGAAATGAAATTGAAAAGACATCTACTGACAGCTGCCCTGACACTCTTTTGCCTATCGGCAGCTAACGCCCAACTGCTAAGAACAACGGTGGAGCAAGGAGAAATTGAAGGTGTGGAACATGAAGGATTCGCCCTATACAAGGGAATCCCATACGCAGAAGCACCAGTGGGCAACCTCAGATGGAAAGCCCCAGTGAGCAAGAAGCCTTGGAAGGGAGTATTCAAAGCAGACAAATGGGGAGACCGTCCACCACAGCCCATCGACCCTAACCAAAATGGTGGAGAGCTGGGCATGAGCGAGGACTGCCTATACCTCAGTGTGGAAACGCCAGCCAAGAGCAAGAATGACAAACTCCCTGTATTTGTGATGATTCATGGAGGAGCCTTTCTTACTGGCTCCTACAGTGGAACTCAGGAAAGCTTTGTCAAGGAAGGCATCATCTATTGCAGCATAGAATACCGCTTGGGAGCCTTGGGATTCATGGCACATCCAGAGCTGAGTAAGGAATCAGGCAAGAACATATCTGGTAACTATGGCATCCTTGATCAAGTGATGGCCTTAAAATGGATTCACGACAATATCGCTGCCTTCGGTGGAGACCCAGACAAGATTACCATTGCTGGAGAATCTGCCGGTGGTATCTCGGTAAGTATACTATGCGCCTCTCCCCTTGCCAAGGGACTCTTCCGAGGAGCCATCAGCGAAAGTGGTAGCTCCTTCTGGCCTGTGGGTGAAAGCAGAAATGGTAACACAGCCATGCTCACCACCAAAGCGGCAGAAGCAGGTGGACTTCTCCTTCAAAAGAGACTCAAGGCTAAGAACTTGAAGCAGCTAAGAAAAGTTCCGGCTATGGACATCGTGAAGAATACCGACTTTGAGTCCTTCTGGCCGAACGTTGACGGCTACTCCATCACCGATGACCAGTATAAGCTCTATGAAAAGGGAAACTACAATGATGTAAATGTCATCATAGGAACCAACAGCGACGAAGGAAGTATGTTTAGCCGCCCTGTCAGTGTAAGTGACTATGAGAAAAGAATCCATGAGATATATGGAAGTTGGGCAGACCAGGTTCTCAGTCTCTATCCTGCCAAGACAGAGGAAGAAACCTACTTCGCTCAATCCGACATTTTCCGTGATGGCTCCTTTGCATGGGGAACGTATGCCTGGGCTAACCTGCAGAGCAAGACCGGCAAGGGCAAGGTGTATATGTATTACTTTGACCAAGACTCAGAGAACACCATCGTGAAAAGCCGCAAGGGAGGAGCCAGCCATGTGGCAGAGATGCCATTCATCTATGGCTATAAGTTTGGCTCTGGAAAGATGACCGAGACGGAGCAGCACATGGAACAAATCATGTCACGCTACTGGATCAACTTTACCAAGACTGGCAATCCAAATGGGAATAGCCTTCCTTTCTGGACTACCTACCAGGAAGGTAAACCAACGGTGATGATTATGAAGGAAGGACTGCATTTGGGACCTGTTCAAAATCAAAAGCAAATGGACTTCTTCGAGAAGTTCTTCAAGGAAAAAAGAAAATAATACGTCAAGTTCCAAGTGGCATTTCTTCCACTTGGAACTTTTTCAGCGCCCTCCCTGGGCTAGGAGCTTCTGCCCTTTCAGGGCGTGTGGAGTTTACATGCGAAACTTGAGTAAAAACATCATAAAGGCCCAATACGATACCTAATTCTAAGCTTTCTCCGTTATTACCAGCACATGGCTTTCATCGCTCAGTGTGGTGGCAAAAATATAAGTTTCACCACCATCTTTCAATTTCAGGCGCTTGCGCAATTCTGCCACGGAAAGAGGGAAGTTGCGGGTGGCGATGTTCGCCTTGGTGATGCCGGAGAGATAACGCTTCAACTCCTTCTTATTAAAGGA
>USJD01000260.1 GCA_900554835.1 uncultured Prevotella sp.
TCCCCTTCTGCTTCTTCAACATCATCAGTCCTTTGATGAGTTGTCTGGTTGCCATCCTTGGATTCGTACCCAACCCACAACCCAGGGAAAACAAAGCATCAGCAGCGGAAGAGTCTGATATCCATTAATATGAATAGGAAAAAGAATGCAATGGTATATAAAAAAGTGGTTGAAAGAAGTAAACTTCCACATTTAAACGTTTATCTTCGTTCCCAATCCGTAAGCCAATCAACTTACAGATTGGGAATTATTGCTTATAAGTTTTTTATCAAGAATTTTATAAATTCATCCTTGACATTAGAGATTTCTCCCTTGTCATAGATTGTAAGAAGAGTTACATTCATACCATCCTCACTAACTTTTACATTAAGAGTTAGGATTCTTGCACCACCACTTTTGCCTTTACCCTTGTCAGCAATGGTCATTCTTATCTTACGAACGCCGCCACCAAGGTCATCTCCAACAAGAGGATTCTTGTAAATTTCATCTAACCAAGCATCATAGTCAGATTTCAATGAATGATATTTTTTAGCCAAACGTTTAAACTGTCTTTTAAACTCAGAGCCATATTCAACATGTATTTTCATGTCAATCTTCCATTTCTAAATCTTTTAATAAATCCCTTGCATCTGGTAGTTTTCTTCCTTCCAACTTTGCAAGTTTCACTTCCTGCAATGCTCTTGTCAAACTTTCCTTCACAAAAGCTTGCTGCTTCTGTGTCTTTGTCAAGACAGGCTCTTTTACAACTGTAGTTGACACAACACCACGAAGCATATTAATAGCCTTACGAATGTTTTGCAGAGGCTGGTTAGTATCTACCGTAACTAATATCTGTTTCATAATCTTCTCCTTTTAAACGTTTTACTGAATTAGGTTGCAAAAATACTTTTTTCCCCTCACACCGCCAAACTTCTTGCATTATTTTAACGTTAAAGGTCTATATTCCAGTCCATTCTTGTCATTATCATCAAACCATTTCTGAAAATCACATTATTATTTAGTTTATATAACTTGCCGCCAAAGTTACGTTTTTTTCTTCGAAACCACCAGGCAATTAACGAGAAATCTGCAAGTTATCAGCAAATTACCACGAAATCAATCGTAAACTATAAACTATTAATTGTATACTATAAACAGCTATTCCCTACCTCAGCAAGCTATAGTAAGGCGGTCCCATCCCGCAAAATATGGCGAGGGCTTTGATGCCCCGCCAACCTTAGAGCGTAGCGGTTCCGAGCACCGAGTAGGGCGGTTTCCCTCTTCTTCCCTGAGGGGAGAAGACCGAGATGAGAGGTGGAGCCTTCCTTAAGGGTAAGGAAGGACGGGTAGGTTTTCGAAAAAAATTACTTCATAATATACCAATAATACCCCTTCGGATTCTTACTCACTTCCCCTACTTTTCTATAATTCAATTTATGAAAACTCACATGATCAATCAGATCCTGCCATTGCTCCTGATGGAAAGTACGCCCCAAGGCATCACCCAAGAGAATACTGTGATAACTATTCTCACGAGGCATCCGAGCCTCAACCATCGGAAACTCACGGAGAGACAAACCCAAGAAAAGATGGATGACGTAATAATCCACCAGACAGTTATAATCCTTCCAGTAAGCCAGGAGCATATTCAAGACCGAAGAAATCACAATCTGATGAGGCACAGCAGCAAAGAACCAGGTGGATAACCCCACAGGAGCCATAACCCCACGCCTGAAATAGCGGAATACCGTCAGTTCACTCTGCATGATTCTGTCCCATCGCCCCTGCAGTTTCTCATTCCCAAAACCAGAACAGAACACCGTAGCATCCATCCAGACACCGCCATACTTCTGCAAAACCGACAGACGGAGCAAATCACTGAAAGAAGCAGCCGGAATCAAACCCTTCTTATATTTCCAGACAATATACTCAGGCAGTTCAATCCATTGGCGGTAATTACTCAAATCAAAGACCCTGAATTCATAATCCGGCAGATGCTTCCTTTGAGAAGCCAAACACACCTTCACCAAATCAGGAGCCTGGTCAATACCCTGCAGCCAGGAGAACCAGACAATCTTCGGAACACCTCCATCATTAGGAGTCTGAACCTCCGCATCCCTCACCTTCATATCATCCAGGATATAGCGATACTTCCGAATCAGAATCCTATCCACCTTCTCAGTAATCACAGGATAAGCAGCCTTCAAGGACCTCCCCTTCAAGGCACAGCGCATCAAGGCACAGACACCCGTCCACAACACCCCCATACGGACATATTGCCAGACAAGCCTCCAGCCCCCGAACTGCCGAAAGCGAGTAATCAATCTATCAAAATCTACCATTTATACCCACACAATTTATGATAAACACAACATACCGCCCCCTCATCTGCTTTTTTAGCAAAGTATTGAGAAATAGCATTTTCATGATATGTTTTACGTTTAGCTAAGTACTAACGTTTATGTGAAATCCTATAGACCATTATCTATAAAAGAATCTAACTCCTTACACTGTTTATAGTATGTATGTACCTCCTTTATAGAACCTATTTTAGATAACATACATTTATTGCATAATACTTCAAGCGAAGAAGATGTTTGCGCCAAAGCCATCAGGTTACCCTGCAAAGTCTGTAGAGGTTGCTCTTTGATATCAATATCAGTTACAATAATATACGCAAGATAATCAGCATTACAAAATTTTGGGTTGGAAGCATAATCATTACATATATCAATACTATCTTTCAACTTTTTGATAAAATCATAGCCCGTTACCTGTTTTTCTATCTTTTTCTCTACATTTTTCTTCTGATAGTGTAGAAAGTCAGCCCACCCCTTAATTTCAACGAACAATAGCTTTTCGTTCTTTATAGACAATCCATCTACCGAAGCACAAGAAATCATCTGATGTTCCTTGCAGTAGGCAGTCTTTACATCATCAAAATTCACGAATCGTTTAGCAAGTTCCAAAGAACACCTGGGTGCCGTAGCACAAGGTTTATGGAGCTCACAGACAGAGTAAAGGGAGAAATGCTTATCCTTTACCAAATACGACATTAGTTCACTGGCAACTTTCATTTCAGTTTCCCCCTTACTTCATCCACGTTCATGATTTTATTCAAAGGCTCAGCCAAGGTAAGAAACACCTGGTTTAAGTCATTAGTAACCTCCTTCATACTAACCATATCATCATTTCCACACTCTGCCATGTAGTAGTTCACATACTTCTCGATGCTATACATAGCAGAATAATACCTCACTGCCTGCAGGAAATATGGACTATGCGTACTGATCATCACCGGAATACCCGAATTAACAATCTGTACGATAACCTTAGCAAACTCCACCTGCCACTGAGGATGCAGATGATTCTCAGGTTCATCCCATATCAGAGGACGATTATTAGAAATACAATAACCATCAAGCAGAAGTTGCAAAGCACCAAAGCTTTTGATACCAGAAGCCACATTGATAGGCTTGATTTTCATACCATTTTTCTGATATACGATGCTACGAGAGCCCTTATCATAAGTAAACGTACCATGAATGATATCCTCTGTGTGATATTCCTTCGATTGAGGTTCAAACAAACTTGGTTGAGCATGAAAGCTCTGGATGTTCCAAACCTTATCTACAAAGTCTTTCACATGAGCAGGAACCATAGGTTTATATCCAGGAACAGACTTCATTTCCCGATAAGCAACAGAATATCTCAAGCTATCAAGAAGATGAAAGTACAGTGGCGACTCAACATAAGTGATATCCTCATAGAATCCTCTTTCAGAAAAGGAGACGTCTGTCACTTGATTATCCTTTGCCTTAAATACCAGACTTCCCTCTTCTTCAGTATCAAACATAACACCAGTAAGCTCAGACTTAGAAGAACAGAACTGCCCCATAAACTCAGATTCAACCAGATAAGCCAACTCCGTTTTCAATACAGCCGCAGGATTATCCACCTGGTCATAGCAAATCCGAATATTCGCAATATCCTCCTTGAGCAAAGACTTTTGGCGAGGAGACAAATCAATCTCATCGATTTTAGCATTCAGATGATCCAGGAAAGCATTTCGTTCAGACTCATCCTGGCATATTCTTTCCATTTCAGATTTGATACGAGGCAACAGATTGATAGCATCATCAATAATCTTCTTCCCATAGAAATGCTTATACAAAGAATCAATGTGCTTAGAAGCTTTGTGGGCAGAACTTTCATTACTCAAGCTTCTCGTATTAGAGACAGCCTTGATGGTAGAAAAGAATGCTCTACCTATGGTACTTTTGCCCATATCATTCTCTCCCACGATTACAGTCAAGCCATTCAAGGCAATATCTGCTTCCTTGATTTTATTGATATTTTGTATATGTAATCTCATTGTTCTATCTAATTTTTCTGCAAAACTAAACAAAAAATATCATATATACAAAGAATTGGAGCACTTTTTCATTTCGCATACCTTTTCAGCCGTTATTTCACTATAAAGTCGGTTTATTGTATGGAGTACGTTCATGGAGATGACGGAATAAACATATCATCAGCACTTTCATATTCATCAGCTACCTCTATGATTAGTTCTGAATCTTTATTCATAACTAACGCACAACAAATTTAACCTTCCAAGGACCTTTTGTTGCAGGTTCCTTCCAATTTTCCTTTGCAACCATCGAATCGCGAACAGCCTTAGCAAATTCACCTTTAACCAATGGCTTGGGTGCATTAATACCTAACATCATAATCA
>USJD01000261.1 GCA_900554835.1 uncultured Prevotella sp.
GCGGATTCTTGCTCATCGCATAACCGATGCCCTCAGGACAGCAGGTAGAAGCATAGGCTATATAATAATTGCCATTGCGCTCGATGACCTGCTCTGCCCAGGCGCCATTCTCCCCCTTGAACCACTTGAAGTCTTTCAATGAAGCCACGGCACCACGATCTTGCCAGTTTACCATATCCGTAGAGGTATAGAGCAGCCAGTCTTTCATTTGGAAACCCTCTGCCCCATCCTCATCGTGAGTGGTGTAGAGATAAACCGTATCGTTGTGCACATAAGGTGCAGGATCGGCAGTGTACTTGGTCTGAATGATTGGCAAGTTGATGTTCTGTGCAGTTGCTATAGTTCCCATGCCAGCAAAAAGCAGGGATAATACTATTTTGTTTCTTCTCATTTTAAGAATTATCATTGATTGATGGTTGTCTGAAATTCCATTTAGAAACTATCACTATTGAAATAGGATATCCAGTTTCTTCAAGTCCTTATCAGCTGAACTGCTGCCGTAATAAACCTCATACTTTCCTGCCTTGGCACGGACGGTATTGGTTGCAGCATCAAAGAGCTCGAAGTTTCTGCTATCCAGCGTAATGACAGCCTCAGCAGTCTTTCCTGCCTTCACCTCCACTCTCTCGAAAGCCTTCAAAGTCTTCAATGGTCCATCGGTATCGGCAGGATCCTTCACATATACCTGCACTACCTCGGTTCCATCCTTCTTTCCAACATTGCTTACCGGTACCTTCAGCGTAATCTTCTCACCCTTCTTCAAGATAGAGTTGGAAAGTGTAGCATCGCCTATACGGAAAGAAGTGTAGCTTAAACCATAACCGAATGGGAAGAGTGCATCGTTCATATAACGATAGGTTCTGCCCTTCATGCTGTAATCCTTGAAATCAGGCAACTGCTCTGAATTCTTATAGAACGTAACAGGCAACTTGCCGGCAGGATTGTACTCTCCGAAGAGTACACGAGCCACTGCCTCACCACCTTCCTGACCAGGATACCAGGCTTGGAGAATGGCATCGCAACTCTCTGTCTCTGGAGTCAAGGCAATGGCAGAACCAGAACAGTTGACAAAGACAACCTTTTTGCCCGCCTCCTTCAAAGCCTTCAGGAAATTGCGCTGAACCTTAGGCAATTCGATGTTGGTGCGGTCACCACCCTTGAAGCCAGAAATCTCGATAGGCATTTCCTCACCTTCCAACTGTGGAGAGATGCCACCCACGAAGACTACTGTCTCGCAATCCTTCAACTGCTTGAGCGAAGCCTGATAGTCGATAGGATTCTCGTGTCCGATATTGATTTTCATATCGGCATTATAGTTTGGCATTTCCGCATAGCGAATTTCTATCTGATACTCCTTACCTTTCTCGCCATCAAACTCAATACGAGATTGCGCAGTACGCCAATCGCTCTTCTCTGCCTTTTTCTCACCATTCAGATAAACCTCATAATGACCGCAGGCAGCCACATCGAGCAATACCTTGGCGTTCTGCTTAGGACAGAATACAGTTTCATACTTGGCAGAGAAGCCCGTCAACTTCACATTTGGAGCGAAAGAGTGCTGACCATAGGTAGTTACCTGCACTGGATTCTTCTCCTGGGTGATGGTAACAGGCTTTCCGTTCATTTCACGGTTGTTCCAGAAAGTGCCCTTAAAGCCCATCTTGCCATCCATGCTACACTGGTCGAAGTAAGAATCCAAAGTCTGGTCGTTCACCAGGTCGCACCCTTTAAAGGTGACGACCTGGTTTTTCTTCAAACGACTCTTGATACCATCCAGGATGGTAATTGTCTGTCGTGGAGTACCATTATAGTTTCCCCACATCATCGGTTCGTTATCCACATTTGGTCCGATGAAAGCAATCTTCTTTACCTTTTTATCGAGAGGCAATACCTCATTCTTGTTTTGGAGCAGCGTCATGGTCTGCAGAGCCATATCGAGCGAGAGCTGGCGATGCGCCTTGCTGCAAAGCACAGATACAGGAATCTTCGACCATGATACTATCTTGTTGTCATCCATCTCACCCAAGTCGAAACGACCTTCGAGCAGACGAATCACATGCTTATCAACTTCTTCTTCAGTCAGGGCACCATACTTCACAGCCTCAGGCACCGATTTATATACATAATTAAATCCACATTCTACATCGGTTCCAGCCAATACACCCTTAGCTGCTGCATTTCTGGCATTGCTCGAAACCTTATGATTCTCCCAGAAATCAGTAACAGCGCCACAGTCGGAAACTACCAGGTACTTGAATCCCCACTCATCCCTGAGAATCTGCTGCAAAAGGCGGGTGTTGCCGCAGCATGGTTCATCATCCCAACGCTGATAGGCACACATCACCTCACGCACCTTGGCATCCTGCACCAGTGATTTGAAGGCAGGCATATAAGTTTCCCAAAGGTCGCGCGGTGTAACATCGGTAATATTGTCTGTATGGCGAGCCCATTCCGGTCCGCTATGAATTGCATAGTGCTTGGCACAAGCCCAGAGTTTGCGGTATTTCGTATCTTCAGGTCCCTGCAATCCGCGCACCACGGCACATCCCATCCTACTGGTAAGATAAGGATCCTCACCATAGGTTTCCTGTCCACGTCCCCATCGAGGATCACGGAAGATATTCACGTTTGGAGTCCATACTGAGAGGGCATGGAAACGGGTTACATCTCCACCCTCCTGCTGCAGTTCATTCCATTTGGCACGCATCTCATCAGATGTTGCATCAAAGACGCTATACACCATTCTGTCGTTAAACGAAGCAGCCATTCCGATAGGTTCCGGAAAGACGGTTACATCTCCCATGTTCGCCACACCATGCAGCGCCTCGCTCCACCACTGGAATCTCTTGATACCCAATCGAGGAATAGCCGGCGAATCATCCAGCATCAGAGAAGCTTTCTCTTCCAGGGTGAGACGTCCACATAAATCTACCGCTCTCTCATGAGCCGAGAGGGCTGGATTCTGATAAGGCAACTGCTGTGCTGAGGCATGCCCGGAGGACATAGTCAGCACAAACATCAAAGCTGCGTATATAGCCTTCTTGTTCATTGTAATTATAAGCTTTTAGTGTACTAAATTGTTATTTGTGGCTGCAAAGGTAAGCAAAAAGGCAGAATTCTACTTTTTTACATGTATCAAAAACTTTATATTATGTAATTACTTTATTTCATGTAACAATTACTTTGTGCTGGCTATCATGTCGAATAATTATCCAAGAGTATCTGTTTTATAAAACAGAAAAGATGCCCTCGCATTTTTTTTGCTAAGGCATCTTTTCTGTTACTACTCCCCAAACTTCCACCAATCCAATACAATCGTCTTATCTTCATCAATCATAAAGTTCATACCAATCTTTTCCACGGTTTTACCTCTTAGGGCAAAAGCATCAGCATAATGCTTGTTGTTGATTTGGTCAAGAGCCTCTTGTGCCGACTTATTAAATTTCAGTTCTATCACATAGATGGTATCCTTTGTTTCCATCGTAATGTCAGTTCTTCCCCGGAAAGTATGCTGTTCCACCAATATACGGAAATTCGTAAGCAGGGCAAAGATGATATACATTGTCTGCTGATAATGCCCCTCATAATCGGTATTATCGCAATAAGGTACCGTCTCCCAGAACGTTTTCAATAGCTGAAGAGCACCATCCATGTTACCCTTATTGATAAGAGCCGACATTTTAGCCACGGTTGTATTGCACATTGCAGACTTTGCCGCCAAATAATGCGGCAACATACTGCGATACAAACCTATCCTCACCTCTTTGTTTGGCAGAGCCAAGGTATAGAGTTCCGTTTCCGGATCATAATTCTTGATGGTGATATAACCACTCTGATAAAGCAAAGGCATGATAGTAGTCATCGTCTCAGTGGCTGCATCGAAATCATCCTTTGAGGCATCCATCTGTTCACCTAGGTCAATCGGTGTAAAGTCATATTTCCGCATCATATTAAGGAGATAGGTAGGTGTGCCTGAGCCAAACCAATAGGAATCAACCTTTCGCTTTGAAAAGCAAGTGAGCAAGCTGTATGGATTGAATATGTCAGAAGAAGGCCAAGCGAAATGATAGCCATCATAATTTTCCTTCAACTTTTCCAAAGTTTTATCATACGACAAGCCCATCACATCTGCCATCTGCTGAATATCTTCATGCATTTCTGCCACAAGTTCCTCCTTGGTAATGCCGCAAATGCCAGCATATTCTGCATCCATACTCACATTAGTAATATTATTGAGTTCACTGAAGATACTAAGCTGCGAGAACTTGGTGATGCCTGTCAAGAAGACGAAACGCAGCATTCGGTCGCTATACTTTAAGGGACTATAGAAATTACGCATCACCTCTCTCAAGACGCCCAAGCTGGTATCCTCATGCACCACATCGAGCAAAGGAGCATCGTATTCATCGATGAGCACAACGACCTTCTGCCCAGTCTGTTCATATACTGTTTTTATTAAATTAAGCATACGAACATTCGGGTCAGGAGAATCATTGACGATGCCAAATTTTTCTTCATTTACATTCAATATATACAAGAGATAACGCACAAGTTGGTCTTTCTCCATGTGCTTACCACCTGCCAAACTAAAATGAAGTACAGGGTATTTCATCCAATCTTTTTCTAGCTTTTCGATGGCAAGCCCCTTAAAGAGTTCCTTCTTTCCCTCGAAATAGCTCTGCATAGTAGAGACGAGGA
>USJD01000262.1 GCA_900554835.1 uncultured Prevotella sp.
TAGGAGATAATTATTATTAAAAAACTAGAAAACATTTGGCGGTCTCGTTTTTTATTGCGTAATTTGCGTTGCGTAAAAAGCGCAATGAACGTTTGTATAATGAATGATAACAAGATATGGCAAGATTGAACAATCCTTTTGTGGTATATGGCTATAAGGGCGCAGAGTATTTCTGCGACCGCCAGAAAGAGACGGAGAAAATGATTTCTTCGCTGCATAATGAACGTAACATCACGTTGGTTGCCCCACGCCGTATGGGTAAGACGGGATTAATTCATCATGTATTCCATCAGATGGAGGAGCAATACGCGGAAGTGAAGTGTTTCTATCTCGACATCTTTGCCACCAAGAATCTGGAGCAGATGGTGCAACTGATGGCTTCTGAAATCATCGGAAAGCTGGATACTGTTTCCCAATCAGCCCTTCGGAAGGTACAGGAATTCTTCAGCAGCTGGCGTCCTACTCTGACGATAGATGAATTGACTGGCATTCCTTCTTTTTCTTTAGACTTGAAACCGAGTGAAGGGAAGGAGAGTTTGAAGCGAATCTTTGAGTATTTGAAGCAATCGGGAAAGCGATGCTACATTGCCATTGATGAGTTTCAGCAGATATTAAGTTATCCGGAGGATGGGGTTGAGGCGATGATCCGTTCTTATATCCAGTTCTTGCCGAATGTATATTTCGTGTTTTCGGGCAGTCAGCAGCACATGATGCAGGAGATGTTTCTGTCGGCAAACCGTCCTTTCTTCCAGAGTTCGCTGGTGTTGTCTTTGCCTTGCATCGGGGAGCAGGTGTATCGGGAGTTTGCCAATCGCTTGTTGGCATCTCAGCACAGGTCGATAGATGAATCCACCTTTTCTTATATTTATCAGCAGTCTGATAGTGTAACCTGGTATGTGCAGTCGATATTGCATGGCATCTACGAGCATGCTTCTTCCGAGATTACGAAGTCTCTGGTAGATGAGGTGATTCTGGAGCTGATTGAGGAGCAGGCGATGACTTATCAGAACTATTGTGCCTGGCTAACCGAGAACCAGCAGATGCTTTTGGGGGCGATAGCTCGTGAGCATCTGGTAGCTTCGCCGTTAAGTCAGCAGTTTATCAGCACCCACCATCTTCCAGCTACGAGCAGCGTAAAGACGGCATTAAAGGCATTGGTGGATAAGCAGTTGGTAAGCAAGACTCCGACTGGCTATCTGGTTAGTGACCGCTTCTTTGCGAAATGGCTGGTGAGAGGAGGAATCATAGCCAACTGAGGAAATGAAAATTACGTCCCGATGCAGCATTTGCTACGTCCCGACGCAGCAAAAGATACGTCGGGACGTAATTTCAGAAGCATCCTGGTTCCCATCAAAAGAGCCTCTTTCGCATCATGCACGTCATTGCACAAGTTCATACGTTTCATTGAGGTGACGGATACGACTTCGCTGGGTGACGGATTCGACTTCGCTGGGTTAAGGATACGACTTCGTTGGGTTAAAGATACGACTTCACTGGGTGGAAGAGTCAATTTCGTTGGCTGAATGAAGCACTTGATGTTGCAGAATGAAGTGGTTGAAGTTGCAGAATGAAGTACTTGAATGAGGCGGTTGATGTTACTGAATTTTCAACTATAAGTTGACTCAAGTTTAGCATGCGGTTCAAGAACGGGCTGAAGGCCCAAAAGCTCCTAGCCCAGGGCATCGCCCTGGGTATAATTGCAGTCAGCAAGGCGCCCTGTAAGGGCAAAAGCCTTATAAATTCTTGGTTTTTGAAAGCTTTTGCCCTTACAGGGCGACAAGTTTGCGTCCATAATAACCCAGGGCGCTGCCCTGGGCTAGGAGCTTCTGCCCTTTCAGGGCGTTTGGGGCTTACTTGCGAAATTTCAGTTATTAATGTTTCCTTGCAAAATCTTTCAGCAATTTGAACTTTAATATCTTCATAATCGTTTATTTTTGCTGCAAAAATAGCGAAAAGTTCTCAATACAGAGAACTTTTCGCAAGAAAAGAAATAAATGTTAGCAATATTTAACTTATACGTACAGAAAACTCTTGCAGATATGAAAATAAAACCGTAACTTTGCGCTATAGAATTTTAAAACAGATGGTTATAAAGCTGCTGAAAGCGGAGATATAGATTACGAATATCACCATATAATCAAGGGTCTATACGCCACTTGTCATCGTGGCATATAGACCCTTGTCGTTTCCCGTGAGGTGCGGGTGATTATATGTTTGCTAAGCAACCTTATACTCCTGCCCAGTTTAGGAGTTCAATTATTACTCAAAGAATTTAATCTCCTTGAATTCGTAACCAATGAATTCCGAAAGATCATATTGGTAGGAACCTTTATAAGGTTGATTTATTGATATCCATAAGAAATTTCCCTCAGCATCGTCAAATATGTTGTCCATCAGACTTTGACTTGAAGATAATGTAAGAGAAATTCTTTTAGTATAAACACTATCAAATATTCCATATGTGTTATTCTCATCCCCAGTCCAAACTTTTGTGAGTGTACCGAACAGAACATTTCTCAAATTGCTGCAAAAATGAAATGCGTTAATACCTATTTCCGACACCTTAGGCAAATTCACATTTTTAAGAGACTGGCATTGATCAAATGCAGACATTTTTACAGTGCTTACTTTAGGGGCTTCTATATCCTTCAAACTACTTCCACCAAAGGCATTTTTGCCAATAGTAACAGCATCTGGCAAAGTAACCTTATTAAGCCAAGTCACATCTTTAAAAGTTCCATCAGGAATAGTCATCACATTCTTCAGAGTTAAATTGACACTTCCATCTGCAACCCCTTTTTCTTTAATGGCAGTTTTAATGGCATCAAAAATATCTGAAGACGCATTTGAGTTCAATGTCAACACTACATCATTACCTTTTTCCAATTGCGTAGTGACAGATTCTTTAATACCCTCTACCGTTATAGAGGAAGCTGCTCCACCCGATATTGCAGTTCCATCAGTCCATTCCGCTACCGTGACATTCTCTATCGTGACTCTATCCTTTCCTATTTTTAATTTATAGGTATAGCTATTGCCTCCTTCAAGATTTGGGATACCTTTGACATAATATGGTTTTGGGTCGTCGGTAGTGTTGGTCTCTTGTACCTTAATACATATAAAATTTTTGCTTGCATCTTCTGCATTTGGAGCAACCAAAGCCATCCAGGAACTCTTTGGATTGGAATCATCCATCTTGTATGGTTTTATTTCCGTGACATCTGCGCCTTGAGTCGCAGGTATCTCCAACTGAGAAAATATTGTCACCCCAGATACTAATGGACTGTCGAACTCATTCGTGAAAGTCGAATTTTCTATATCGATAACAACACGTGCCGTCTGGCGCTCGAAAGTCAAATCGAGCTGACGGTTTTCTGGTATGTTTCCATATGTCGTCCTAGCTTTCATGTAGTCAGAAAGAGCTAATCCTTCCTTTATGTTCTGGTCTTGAGCGATGTATCCCTTGTCAAAACTATTGTTGACATTATTATAAGAATACGGATAAAACGCCTTGAAATCTGTAGCTTCGGATTCCCATTTTATTGGAACTTCGGATTCGGCTACTCCCCAAACTCCATTTTTCATTTCATACTTATGAGCGGCACCACCATTCAAGCTAATTCCAATTTGGTCAAAATCTTGAAATTCACTCTGTTCTTCTGTACTGCCAATGGGATTACTTCTGGTAAAAACGCTCTCGCCACCAATGGTTGCATTTACTTTTACCTCATCTCCAGCAAAGCGAACCTGCTCATCTTCTGTAGAGCAAGCAGCAAGCATTGCGAGAAATGCAAAGGTTCCTAAATATTTTGAAATTTTCATATTCTTCGCTTTTTATTCTGTTACTTATTCTGTTTCTAAAGTAGCACCTGTCCCTTCTACCCAAGGGCTTGCCTTAATGCTGCCAGCTTTTACGAAATCCTTACCTACAGTAAGGGTCAGCAGATGTTTTTTACCTGCTTCCAATCTCGCAATCACACTTTCAGGAGCTCTCCACACATAAATCTTTCCATTTATTTCAAACTCTACTCTAAATCCGTCTTCAATAGTTTGAGGTATAAGGATAGCCGAATAATTTGCAATTGCATGGGCGTCTTTGTTGGCAGCTGCTGTGAATTCCCCACGTTCAGGTTCTATCAAGACAGGAGCACAGGTTGCATCTACTGCCACAGTAATAGGATCTGCCGTCAAATCAGCATAAGCCCGGTTGATGCTTCCTCCGATAATTATATTATTTATCGGATTAGCTGCCAAAGGAGTCGTAGTATTGAAATCTGTGCCGAACTCAATTTTTATGTTCAGCAAACTGAGGGCATGAGTAAAAGTGATGTCAACTGCACCATTTGTCAAATCCTTTTCTGGCACAAACCCCGTTTTCTTATATACAAGGAAGTCAGACTCGTAAGTACCCGCCATCTGTTGCGTACCAACAGAAACTGGATATTTTTTTACTTTAGTCATTGTTTCCGTATTTCCATTTGAGTCGAATGGGGCATAAGCCATTATATCGACAGGTTGAGTTGAGTTCTGCCAAAGCATCTGAACAGAAGGATTCCATTTAGTTCCCTCTATTGTCATCAGGATGTTATTATAGGAATACTTGTTATTGTTAGCATTACCAATGCAAAAAGCGAATTCATCAAGAGTATTTGTG
>USJD01000263.1 GCA_900554835.1 uncultured Prevotella sp.
AGGTTCGTGGTGAGGAAGCTATCATCTCTACTGACGACAGTAAGGTGAAGGTAGTAGTAGTTCCTACAGACGAGGAAATCGTTATTGCTCGCGATACAATGGATTTGGTTGCTAATAAGTAATCATCCTATATATAATAAGGTGAAGCTTTTCTGCAACGATAGAAATGCTTCACCTTAATTCTTTTACTATAACACTTAGGCTTTGTCTTTGTGAAACAAGCCATACTCATCAGCTATATTATTACTAGGTATTAATCTCAATGATAAAAAGATGAAAACAAAGATTGTAACTTTCGGAGAAATTTTGCTTAGGATTTCTAAGCCTGGTTATCAACGTTTATTCCAGGGCCGTCGCATGGAAGGTAATTATGGAGGCAGTGAGGCGAATGCCGCTATCTCTCTGGCTTATCTGGGAAACAACGTAGAATATGTCACCCGTGTGCCTTATGGTGAAATGGGTGAGGCTGCGCTGATGCATCTCAGAGAGTATGGTCTGAATGTTTCGCATGTGGTACGTGGCGGAGAACGTCTGGGTACTTATTATTTTGAGGAAGCCGTGGCGATGCGTAATTCCCGCGTGATTTATGACCGCAAGAATTCTTCTTTTTATTCATTGAAAAGAAATATGGTGAAATGGGATAAGGTCTTGGCTGATGCGGCTGTATTCCACTGCTCTGGTATCACTTGTGCCATCAGCCGTGATGCGATGGAATCTACCATGGATGCCATCAAATTGGCGGTGTCGGATGGCTTGACCATTGTCTGTGATATCAACTACCGTAAGAATCTTTGGGGATACGGATTGGAACCTCATGATGTACTCTTCCAGATGATGCAATACAGCGACATCATCTTTGGCGACCAGAATGAGTGGGAGGTTGCCAGCGGTGTACCTCATATTCCTTTTGAGGCTCTGGATGAAAACTATGAGATAGATAAGGAGGCTTATCTGGAGTATTTCCGAAAGATGCACAAGCTCTTCCCTAAGTGTAAGAAAATGGTGATGGCAGTACGCAATCAGATTGCCAGCAGTCATCATACCCTGAGTGGTTTGCTTTACGATTCTCAGGAAGACAAACTCTATACTACCAGAATCTACGATATTCAGCCTATCATTGACCCGATGGGTGTAGGAGATGCTTTTGTAGCAGCCTATATACATGCTCATCAGAAATGGGGCGATGAAAATCAATATTGTCTGGACTTCTCCTTGTCGGCAAGTGCCATCAAGAATACTATTCCAGGTGACCAGAACCTGGTGTCAGAAGAGGAGATTATCCATAATATGACTTCTTCAGGAGGTCGAATACAGCGATAACAATAAAGGGCAGCTTCATTGGCTGCCCTTTATTGTTATGGTTGGCTTTCGCCTTCCACGTATTCTTCCATAAACATGTGTTCTCCATCGAATACGGCATAAGTAAACTGCCAGATCCAATCTCCTAAAATCATCAAGCGGGTTTTCTTGCTGAGCATGAGATCCAGCTCGATGTGGCGATGGCCAAACATGAAATAGTCGATGTTCTTGTGTCCCTGCATGTATTGCTTGGCAAAACGGACGAGGAATTCCTTCTTTTCGCCCATGTATGGTTCTTCTTTTCCATCAGACCGTTTTAGTCTGCTATGCTTTGCCCAGTTCAGTCCCAATGCCATTCCCCATCGTGGATGGATGGCATTCAGCAGGCGTTGGCAGGTAGGGTTGTGGAACATGGATTTCAATAACTTGAACTTCTTGTCCGGATCTCCAAGTCCGTCACCATGAGCCAGGAAAAATACCTTGTCGTAGATTTCTACAGTCTGAGGTTTGTAATGCACGATGACCCCACATTCCTGCTCCAGATAGCCGTATGTCCAGAGGTCATGATTGCCAGTGAAGAAATGTACTTCCACTCCCATATCGGTCAACTCAGAGAGTTTTCCTAAAAAGCGGGTGTACCCTTTGGGTACCACATATTTGTATTCGTTCCAGAAGTCAAACATGTCGCCTAAAAGATATATGGCAGCGGCTTTTGTCTTGATGCTGTCCAGGAAGCGTACCAGACGGCGCTCCTGCATACGGGCATGCGGTATGGCTAATGAACCCAGATGTGCATCTGAAAGGAAATATACATTTTTCATAAGCGAAACTTTTTAAGTGAAGAGTGAAGAATGAAGAGTGAAGAATTCAACGGCTTTGTCTTTATTCGAAGCCGAGTTCTACGCGAGCTTCCTCGCTCATCATACTCTGGTCCCAGGCTGGTTCAAATACGAGGTTCACATTTGTAGAATTGACGCCTTCTACGCTATCTACTTTGGAGCGAACATCTTCCAGGATGAAGTCGGCTGCAGGGCATGATGGGGCTGTAAATGTCATATCAATATCTACATTGCCATCTTCCTTGACGTCTATCTTGTAAATCATTCCTAATTCCCAGATATTCACAGGAATTTCAGGGTCGTAAACGGTTTTGAGTACATCTACGATTTTCTCTTCTATTTTTGTCTTTTCTTCTTGAGTCATAAATGCTTTATTCTTTTTGTGAAGGAGCACACGAAATGCTACCTGTATGATTATTGCTTATATTTTGCAAAGGTAGCATAAAATACAGAGAAAACAAAATAAAAGGTGATTTATTTTCGCTCTTTGGGTTGATATTTTCTTGAGAAATACTGATATTTACAGTTTCCCTTTGTCATGATAAGAGTAAAAGGCTCCATCCGTGATGATGACATGGTCCATGAAGAAAATGCGCATGATCTGACAGGCCTTGTTGATCTGGTTGGTCAGCAAATCATCGTTTTTGCTTGGAATAGGATTGTTGCTGGGATGGTTGTGACAGATAGCCAAGATGGTGGCATTGTTGAGGAATACTTCTTTCATGATGAGGCGGACATCTATGGCTGTTTCTGTGATACCGCCATGAGAGATGCGTTCTGCCTTGATAAGCTTGAAGTTCTGGTTCATCAGGAGAATCCAACCTTCTTCCACATCGAGATCTTGCATGCGAGGGAGCATGTAGTTGTAGATTGCCAATGATGAGCCTAAGTCGGGACGTACTCCAATCTTGTCAAGAGCACGACGCTTGCCAAGTTCGCAAGCAGCCTGTAAAGTGATGGCTTTGGCTGGTCCCATTCCTTTGTATTGCTGTAACTCCTGTAGGGTCATCTTGCCGAGTGTATTGAGGTTGTTGTCGCAATTGTTGAGAATGCGTTTCATCAGTTCTACGGCACTTTCATCTCTGGAACCAGAACCGATAAGGATGGCGCACAGTTCTGCATTTGACAATGCACTGGGACCTAAACTTTCGAGCTTTTCGCGAGGCTGGTCTTCTGAAGCCCACTTCGCAATGGATAGTTTTTCGCTCATATTTGTTGATTTTGAAAAGTTTTCGCAGGAATTCTCTATTTATAGAAGGTCTTGTTGTAAGCGCTGAATTCGCTTTTGCCCAAGATGCATCTCTTCCACCATGCAGACAGGAATCCGCAACCATAGCCCATCAGTTGGGTAAACGCTGCTCGGATACTCAGTATGCCAATCTTCAAACTCTGATTCTGTTTGGTACTGTCGATAACTAACGCTACGATATAGAGTAGGATCAAGAATAAGCCGATGCAACCCAATGCTGCCATGGCATTGCCAAGTACAGGGAAAATGTGCTCTGTGCCCAACAGGTATGGTAAGAAACCAAAGAACAGGAGTAACAGCGTGCCAATGACGCCAACGGTAAAGACCATTGGAAGTAAATGCACGAGCTTGAGGCTCTCTGGATATTTCTTGTAGAGGTTGATGCGGGCAATACCGCTATTATAGACCTGACGCCAGAATTTACGGAAATCAGTACGGCGCTTGTGCCATACCCATGCTTCAGGGAAGAGGCGGCAACGGCAACCTGCTTTGAATATACGGATAGAAAAATCTATATCCTCTCCGAAACGCATGGCAGAAAAACCATTCAATTTGAGATAAACATCCTTGCGGATACCCATATTGAATGAACGGGGATAGAATTTGTCCATCTTCTTTTTGCCGCCACGGATACCACCGGTGGTGAAAAAAGATGTCATGGAGTAAGATATAGCCTTTTGGGTATCTGTAAATGATGAATGCGCCTTGTCAGGACCGCCAAATGCATCAGCAGGCTCACGGCTCAATTCATCATTTACAGCTTTGAGATAATTTTCAGGAAGGACTACGTCGCTGTCAAGTATCAACAGATACTCGCCTGATGCTCTCTCGGCACCATAGTTGCGACTTTGTCCTGGACCAGAGTTCTCCTTGAAAAAATACTGAATATCTATCTTGTCTTTGTACGCATCACAAACCTCCTTGCAAGGAATCTTTGAACCGTCTTCAACGATGATGACCTCGAAGTCCTTGACGGTCTGGTGTGTCAAACTCTCAAGTAGTTCGCTCACCTCATCAGGGCGATTGAATACAGGGACAATGATGGAATATTTCATATATGATTCAAGCTTAGTTGATTAGAACTCTGATAGGAACAGGCGAGGAATTACTCGCTTACACGACCGAGGTAGCTACCGTCACGAGTATCGATCTGGATAGTCTCACCTTCGTTTACGAACAAAGGAACGCGAACCTCAGCACCAGTCTCCAAAGTAGCAGGCTTAGTAGCGTTGGTAGCAGTGTTACCCTTAATACCTG
>USJD01000264.1 GCA_900554835.1 uncultured Prevotella sp.
ATTTATCACAATAAATAGGGGTGTCTTTTTTAGAAACGTGACGCCCGTCAATAATACAAGAGTCATGTCTTGCATTACCTTTGTAGCCGCATTTTGGGCATTGGTTATTGTATGCAGTTTCGTTTTGGGGCGTGCAAGATACCCACCAATATTTCTCGTCATTTAAAATAGGTACAACATGCCATGGTATGTTGTTATCTTTGTTCTTGCCTTTTTGAGCTGATAACTTTGGCGAATTTCCGATAGCTTCTCTTAGTGTAACCCACTTGTCCTTTCCGTTTTCTGCTTTCTCCGAATGGCTTTTTGGTGGTAAGAAACTGTTGTGTTTCTCAAAATATTCTTTACCTTTTTTGCTTCTAGATAAAACAGTAATAAGTCTAATCCTAGATTGTGGTATGCCATAGTCCGCACAATTAACAATTTCCGCCTTACCTATGTATTCGTCGAAAAGCTGCTCTTTAATATACTCTATAATGTTGACATACCTGTTGTCTTCCGTTCTGATAACAGTATTAGTCATAGTTGTAACATTCTCAAGTATAATCCATTGGGGCTTTAATTCTTTTATAATGTTTATCGCAGGGATAATTAATCGATTGCGAGGGTCTTCTTTGGGCCTTCTTCCATTGCGGATTTCGGAAAGTAGCTTTCCTAAACCATTGAAAGACATACCTTGGCATGGTGGAGTTGCATAAACAAGAAAGGGATTGCCTACATTCTTGTTTCGCCACTCTTCGATAATTTTATTTTGTAATGTCCAAATATCACCACATATGCTTTCTGTATTAGGGTAATTCTCATGGTACAGCATGCACCTTTCCTTCAGTAATTCATTGCTGAGAAGAATGTCTATGCCACAAGCCTTTACTCCTAATTCTCCAATTCCTGCTGAAGAAAATAAACTAAGAGCATACTTTGATGAGTCTGATTTTTTCATTTTGTAAAGTTCTATATGTTTCTATTTTATCGACCACAGTAAGTCTTTAACATCCGTATCCAAGCATTTGGCAATCTCTACAAGAGTTTCCAGGTTTGGCTGCATAGTGTTTGTACACCATTTTGATACGGTTCCTGGGTCTTTGCCCAACTGTTGGGCTAACCATTTGTTGGTTCGCTTCTTTTCTGCGAGTACAACTTTTAATCTATTTATATCTTTGTCCATAATAGGATAGTTTTGATACTTATATGCAAAGGTACATTATAAATGGGACAATAACGAAACTTTAGTGATAAATTAGGATAATTTATGCATTGAAGTGACAATAAGTTGAAATATATTACAATTTTCTTTTGGTTGACGGTTGAAAGTCCTTAGTGATTTTCAACTTGTCAACTTTGATACTTGACACCCCTTAAAAATCTCTATAATTTTGTAGAGCTATATGCTCAAGGATTCTGCAATGGGTGCAACAGAGAGAATAGATTATAAATATTGGGTGCAAATCCTCCGACTTTGCAGAATTACATGTTGAAGATTCTGCAATGGGGCAAGTGAAATGGAGGTCTATGAATTATGGGTGCAAATAGGGTGCAACTTTGAAATGTATTAAAACAAAAGAGCCTTGCAAGTAGTTGACTTGCAAGGCTTTATCTTCTGCGCTTCAAGATGGGCTTGAACCAACGACCCCCTGATTAACAGTCAGGTGCTCTAACCAACTGAGCTATTGAAGCATTTTGCATTGCGGAATGTTGCGTTCCTTATTTGCGTGTGCAAAAGTACTAACTTTTCTTCATTCAGCCAAATTTTTCGGCAACTTTTTTCTGTTTTTCCTTAAAAAAGTGCATTTTTCGGTGGTTTTCACTACTTTTTGCATCAATTATGGCAGTTTTCGAGAAGAAATGAGTACTTTTGTGGTCGAATAATCATATAACAAGGTAAACATGAAAAAAGTATTGGTTTCATTGCTGATGGCGCTCCTCGTGGTGCCATCTATTGCACAAACAGATAAAGATCACGACTTCAAGATGGCTAAGAATATGGATATCTTCAATGCCATCTATAAGAATCTTGACTTGATGTACGTTGATACGCTCGATGCCGAAGAGGTGGTGGGCAATGGCGTTAAGGCGATGTTGGGAAGCCTCGACCCTTATACTACCTACTATCCGGAGGAAAAAGTCAACGAACTGAAGAATATGCTCACCGGCAAATATGCTGGTGTGGGTGCTGTGGTGCGCTATAACTTCCAGTTGCAGCGTGTGTGTATCAGTGAACCTTATGCCAATATGCCTGCTGCAGAAGTGGGACTGAAGAAGGGTGATATCATCCTGAGTATCGATGACGAGGATATGACCAATAAGGAAGTGAGCTATGTAAGCGATCATCTTCGTGGAGAACCGGGTTCTTCCTTTATGTTGAAGGTAAAGCGACCAAGTACTGGTAAGATTTTGAAGGTAAAGGTAACTCGCCGTACTATCCAGATGCCTTTCCTGCCATATTACGGAATGATGGAAGGTGGTATCGGTTATATCAACTTCAATTCTTTCACTGATAATTGTGCCAAGGATGTGCGCCGTGCTTTCATCGACCTGAAGAAGCAGGGAGCCAAGGGACTCGTCTTCGACCTCAGAAGTAATGGCGGTGGTTCGGTGAGCGAGGCCGTAAGCATCGTCAATATGTTCTTGCCAAAGGGAAAGACTGTATTGAAAATGAAGGGTAGATTGCAACGCTCCAACAATGAATACAAGACTACGGTAGAACCTGTTGACTCTGTGATGCCGATGGTAGTTCTGGTGAGTGGAAACACAGCCAGTTCCAGCGAGATAATGAGCGGTAGTCTGCAGGACTATGACCGTGCTATTATATTAGGTACGCGCACGTATGGAAAAGGTCTGGTACAGACCACTATGGATTTGCCATACAATGGACAGATGAAACTTACTACAGCCAAGTATTACATTCCAAGTGGCAGATGCGTGCAGGCACTTAATTACAAGCATGCCAAAGGCGGCTATGTGGAGCATGTTCCAGATTCACTTACCAAGGTGTTCTATACTGCCGGTGGCAGAGAGGTGCGTGATGGAGGCGGTGTGAAGCCGGATGTAGAGGTGAAGCCGGATTCCTTGCCAAACATTGCTTTCTATCTCGCCGGTGCCCGCGACAGTAATGAGGTGATGCTCAACTACGAAGTGGATTATATCGCCAAACATCCTACTATCGCACCTGCCAAGGATTTTGCTTTGACAGATGCCGACTATGATGAGTTCAAGTCCCGCGTTCTGAAAGCGGATTTCAAGTACGACCGTGAGACCGAGAAATATCTCAAGGATTTGGAGAAACTCGCTAAGTTTGAAGGATATTACGAGGATGCAAGACCTGAGTTCGAGGCGTTGAAAAAGAAGTTGAGTCACAATGTGGCAAAAGACTTGGATTTCAACAAAGACTATATCAAGCAGCTTTTGGAAAACGACATCGTGGCAGCTTATTATTTCCAGGCTGGAGCCATCCAGAATTCCCTGCGTTACGACAAGCAGGTCAAGGCTGCCGTCAAGTTGTTAAATTCTCCGGAAGAATACGGAAAAATACTCCATCCTGTGAAGAAATAACAACAAAAACCTGCACAATCGCCTAAAATTGCGCAGGTTATGAATAAAAAATAGAAAAATCTTTGGAGATTTTCAAAAATATTAGTAATTTTGCACACGTTCAGTGGAATGAGGGGCTCGCAAGAGTTCCTCATTTTATTTTAAATAGGTATATATGATAGATAAAAACGTCGTAAAAAAATTAGTTGATGAATGGCTCCAAGATCAGGAATATTTCTTGGTGGACATTGAAATCAGTCCAGACAATCGTATCGTAGTCGAGATTGACCATGTAGATGGTGTATGGATTGAAGATTGTGTGGCTTTGAGTAGATATATCGAGGAACGATTGAGTCGTGATGATGAGGACTATGAGCTGGAAGTAGGTTCTGCTGGTCTGGGTCAACCATTCAAGGTTCCACAACAGTATATCAACTTCATTGGCAAGGAGGTAGAGGTGCTTGATGCTGACGGTATCAAGGTAAAGGGCATCTTGAAGGCTGTGGATGGCAATGATTTCACAGTAGGCGTAGAAGAAAAAGTGAAGGTAGAGGGCAAGAAGCGTCCTGTAAAGCAGGAGGTTGACCATGTTTACCAGATGGATAAAGTAAAATATACAAAATATATAATCAGTTTAAAATAAGCTATGCCTAAAAAAGAGCAAGAATTAACAGCGAGTATGATTGATACATTCCGCGAGTTTAAAGAAACCAAGAATATCGACCGTACAACATTGGTAAGTGTATTGGAGGAAAGCTTCCGCAATGTACTTGCCAGAATTTTCGGTAGTGATGAGAATTTCGATGTAATCGTAAACCCAGACAAGGGCGATTTCGAGATTTATCGTAACCGTGTCGTTGTTGCTGATGGTGAGGTAGAAGATGAGAACAAGGAGATTACGCTTACCGAAGCACGCAAGATTGAGCCTGACTATGAGGTAGGTGAGGATGTGAGCGAGAAGGTAGATTTCAATAAGTTTGGTCGCCGTGCCATCTTGACTCTTCGCCAGACTTTGGCTTCTAAGATTCTTGAACTTGAGCACGACTCACTCTACAATAAATATAAAGACCGTGTTGGACAGGTAATCTCTGGTGAGGTTTATCAGGTTTGGAAGCGC
>USJD01000265.1 GCA_900554835.1 uncultured Prevotella sp.
CACGTCGTGTTGTTTTCCGTTATCTTCAGAACAAGTATGCTGTTAAGGCTCTCTTTGGTGAGGTTGCAGAGAAGGTAGCTAATCGTCCTGGTGGTTATACACGTATTATCAAGTTGGGTACTCGTCAGGGTGATGCTGCTGAAATCGCATTCATCGAGCTTGTTGACTTTGATGAGAACATGGCTAAGACTCCTAAGGCAGCTGCTAAGAAGACTCGTCGTAGCCGCAAGGCTAAGGCTGAGGATGCTCCGGTTGCTGAGAATGCAGCTGCTGAGACTGTAGCTGAGGAAGCTCCAAAGGCTGAATAATTTCAATATCTCAATATGAGCGCTTTCGTCTTTTTGATGAAAGCGCTTTTTTTGATTTTTTGAATTTTTGTTTTTTAGGGATTTTCCCTATATTTTTAGGGATTTTGTTGTTAGACTTTGCTTTTTATTTCTTATTTTTGCACCATCAAATGAATATATAGTATGTTCACGAATGTCGGATTTAATTTTATTTAGATATGAAAAAGCCTTTGATTTTATTATTTAGTTCTGCGTTACTTCTCAGTAGTTGTGGAACTTATACTGGTAGTGGTGCATATGTAGGAGGATCGTTTGGTTCTATTTTAGGTTCTGCTATTGGTGGAATTGCTGGTGGTCCTCGTGGTTCTGATATTGGTACAATCATTGGTATGGCTGGTGGTGCTGCTGTGGGTGCGGCAATTGGTAATCAGGCTGATCAGCAACAGGAGGAGCGTATTCAACAAAGACGTGAGCGTATCCGTCATAGACAAGATGTAGATTATCAAAGAAGCCAAGGATATGATAGGTCTCCGCAAAATGCTGATGATACCTATTCATATAATCCTAATAATAACAGTGGTTTTGATTCTACCAATAGTGGAGATGATAGATTATATGATTTTACAGGTTCTGACTATACAGGTTCATATAGTGCTCAACAGCCTATAACTTCTTATCCGAGTTCAAGCAGCACTGTTGATGAAATTAACAATGCAGGTTTTTCTTATTGTCCTTCCTTGGAGATTGTCAATGCTCGTTTTGTTGATGATAACCAAGATAACATGTTGAATAGAAATGAGACATGCAAAGTTATTTTTGAAATATTCAATCGTGGAAATCGTCCAGTCTATGATGTAATTCCTACTGTTGTAGAAACCACAGGAAATAAGCATATTTACATATCTCCAAATATCCATGTGGAAAAAATTGATGCCGGTAAGGGAATTCGTTATACTGCTATGGTTAAGGCGGACTCAAGGTTGAAGCCAGGTGTTGCTCGATTTTGCGTTTCAGTAATTCATGGTGATAAAGCAATTTCTAAGGTGAATGAATTTAATATACCTACGACTAAATAGTGTTTTCTTAGTTTTTAAAACATTATTTTCAGTTCTATTTCGGAGAATGGTATTGGGAATATTTAAAAAGCCTCTGTAAGATCTTGAAGTTTTCTTACTGAGGCTTTTTTGTTTTGAAAATGATTATCTCAAATTATTCTTTATCTGTGCTTACTCTATTTTTTTGTTTTATTTCCTTCTTTAGTTTGATGGTGTTCCGTATTATGTTTATGTTCTGAATTATGTTTTTGTTCAGCAATATTCCCGGTTTTGTTTTTATGCTCTGAGAAGTTTCCTATTTTATTTTTATGTTCTTGTTGTTCTTCTTTAATATCCTTTTGATGTTTGTTTAAATGTTCTTTTTTGCCTGATTCTGCTCCATGTTGGTGCGGCTTACTCTCAAGTTTTTCTTTGTTATTCCATTTCTGAGGAAAATCATAGTCTGATTCTGCTACTTCAAAGTCGATATGAGGTAATTTTGGATCTTCTGGGCGATAAGGAATAGGCTTGTCTATCATTTCTACTTTTACAGTAGCTACACCTTGTGATAACATACCTATAGCTTTAGCTGCACCCCATGAGAGATCAATAATTCGTCCTCTACCATAGGGGCCTCTGTCTGTAACCTTCACTATAACCGTTTTTTTATTACTGAGATTGGTTACTTTCAGCATGGTACCAAATGGATAGAACCTATGGGCGCAAGTCAAACTGTCGTGGTGAAGTTTCTGTCCACTGGCAGTTCTGGCTCCCGTTATTTTTTTTGAATAATAGGATGCTTTTCCATGCTGCTTTTGCGCCAAACACGGCATACTGAATAAAATGAAAAAGCACGGCAAGATTTTCAGGAAGATTTTTCCTCCCTCTTTAAAGCCTGCTATTGCCTTTCCTTTATATTTAGCAAGAAATGGTTCTTTAAATCTAAACATAGTTTATGGTTTTATCTGTTGATTTTACAGCGTAATATATCTGTAAATTCTATTATAATGCTGCAAATTTAAAAAAATATGTTGAAAAATGCAAGTAAATATAAGAAAAACAGTATCTTTGCATTGCTAAATCTTACAATTATGGAGAATAATGTACCTCAAGAGTGGAATAAATTCTATTTAAAGGATGTATCATTTGTTAATCTGATGATGCGTCGCATATACAATGTACTTATTGTAGCTAACCCTTATGATGCTTTCATGTTAGAGGACGATGGGCGTATTGAAGAAAAGATATACAATGAGTATATGGAGTTAGGATTACGTTATCCGCCAACTTTTACCCAAGTTTCGACCACAGAAGAGGCAGCTGGAGTCTTGCGTTCAACAGTTGTGGATCTGGTGATTTGTATGCCAGGTAATGCGGATAATGATGCTTTTGATGTTGCCCGTGATATCAAAGGTAAGTTTCCTAATATCCACTGTGTTGTGTTGACTCCATTCTCTCATGGTATAACCAAGCGTATGCAGAATGAGGATTTGAGCATCTTCGATTATGTATTCTGTTGGTTGGGTAATACCAACTTGATCCTTTCTATTATTAAGTTGATAGAGGATAAGATGAATTTGGAGCATGATATTCAGGAGGCAGGTGTCCAGATGATACTTTTGGTAGAAGATTCTATACGTTTCTATAGTTCTATTCTGCCAAATCTTTATAATTATATTCTTGAACAGAGTAAGAACTTCTCCAAAGAAGCGCTGAACCGTCATGCAGCTACCATGCGTATGCGTGGTCGTCCGAAAGTGGTATTGGCACGTACTTATGAAGAGGCTAAAAAACTGTATGACAAGTACTCAGACAATACCCTTGGTGTCATTAGTGATGCTCGTTTTCCTTTAAAGAGTGCAGCCAAAGCTTTTGGTAATGTAGTGGATGAGGATGTGCAGCCAAAGCATGCAACAGATACTTTTGGTCGTGAAAAATGTCCAGATGCGGGTTTGCAACTTTTCCGTTATATCCGAAAGAATGATTCCTTTGTGCCCCTTATCCTTGAGAGTTCTGAGAGTGAAAATCGAGCAAAGGCAGAGGCTGAAGGCTTTCGTTTTGTAGATAAGAATTCCAAGAAGATGAGTGTAGATTTGCGCCGTTTGATGGAGGAACATATGGGCTTTGGCGATTTCATTTTCAGAGATCCGAAGACTCATGAGGAGATCATGCGTATCCGCAGTTTGAAGGAACTGCAGGATAATATTTTCAATATTCCTAACGACTCGATGCTTTATCACATCAGTCGTAATCACATGAGCCGCTGGTTGTGCGCCCGAGCCATCTTCCCTGTATCTGCTTTCTTGAAACATGTCACCTGGCAAAAACTTCAAGATGTGGATGCCCACCGTCAGATTATCTTTGATGCCATTGTGCAATATCGTCATATGAAAAATCTTGGAGTCGTGGCAGTCTTTGATAGAATGAAGTTCGATAAGTATGCCCACTTTGCCCGTATTGGTGAAGGCTCCTTGGGTGGAAAGGGTAGAGGTCTGGCTTTCCTCGATAATATCATCAAGCGCCATCCGGAGTTCAATCAGTATGAGAATGCCACTGTTCAGATTCCAAAAACAGTCGTGCTTTGTACTGATATTTTTGATGAGTTTATGATGAGCAACAATCTCTATCCGATAGCTTTAAGTGATGCAAGTGATGAGGAGATATTGAAGCATTTCCTTCATGCTCAGTTACCGGATTCCCTGATTGCTGACTTTTTCACTTTCTTTGAGGCAACGAAGAGTCCTATTGCCGTCCGCTCCAGTTCGCTTCTTGAGGATGCTCACTATCAGCCTTTCGCAGGTATTTATTCCACCTATATGATTCCATATCTGGAGGATAAGTATCAGATGCTTCAGATGTTGGCTTGTGCGATAAAGGGAGTATATGCTTCTGTCTTCTATCGTGATTCGAAGGCGTATATGACAGCTACCAGCAATGTGATTGATCAGGAAAAGATGGCTGTCATTCTGCAACAGGTAGTAGGTAAGGATTATGGCGACCGGTTTTATCCGACGATGAGTGGTGTGCTACGCTCCCTCAATTATTATCCGATTGGTGATGAGACGGCGGAGGAAGGTATTGCCAGTCTGGCTCTTGGATTGGGAAAATATATCGTTGATGGCGGACAGACCTTGAGAGTTTGCCCTTATCATCCAACCCAAGTGTTACAGACTTCAGAGATGGAGATGGCTTTGCGTGATACCCAAACCCAGTTCTATGCTCTCGACATGAAACATGTGGGTGAGGATTTCAAGGTAGATGATGGCTTCAATATCCTCAAACTCCGTGTGAAGGATGCGGTAGAAGACCAGAGTCTT
>USJD01000266.1 GCA_900554835.1 uncultured Prevotella sp.
AATAAAGTACACCTATTAATAATGGGACAATTACAAGAAAGATACAAGAATTATCGTGAACCACAGAAGTATATGGCTGCCGGTGTGTATCCATATTTTCGTGAGATCACAAGTAAGCAGATGACAGAAGTTACTGACATCGATGGTCACAAGATTTTGATGTTTGGTTCTAATGCTTACCAGGGTTTGACTAATGATCAGCGTGTAATAGATGCAGCTAAGGCTGCTCTCGACAAGTATGGCTCAGGCTGTGCTGGAAGCCGTTTCCTTAATGGTACTCTCGATTTGCATGTTCAGCTCGAAAAAGAGTTGGCTGAGTTCATGGGTAAAGATGAGACTCTTTGCTTCTCAACAGGTTTCTCTGTAAATCAGGGTGTGTTGGCTTGCGTTGTAGGCCGTAATGACTATGTGATTTGCGATGACCGCGACCACGCATCTATCGTAGATGGCCGTCGTCTCTCATTTGCTACACAGTTGCACTACAAGCACAATGATATGGAAGACTTGGAGCGTGTGCTCTCTAAACTTCCTCAGGAGGCTATCAAGCTGATTGTTGTGGATGGTGTGTTCTCAATGGAGGGTGATTTGGCTAACTTGCCAGAAATCGTGAAGTTGAAGCATAAGTACAACTGCTCTATCATGGTAGATGAGGCTCATGGCTTGGGTGTGTTCGGTAAGCAGGGTCGTGGTGTCTGCGATCATTTCGGTCTGACAGACGAGGTGGATCTCATCATGGGTACATTCTCTAAGAGTTTGGCTTCCATCGGTGGATTTATTGCATCAGACAAGGATACGATTAATTTCCTTCGTCACAATTGCCGCACCTACATCTTCAGTGCATCTAATACTCCAGCTGCTACAGCTGCAGCTCTTGAGGCACTTCACATTATCCAGAATGAACCTGAGCGTTTTGAAAATCTTTGGGATGTAACCAACTATGCTTTGAAGCGTTTCCGTGAGGAAGGTTTCGAGATTGGTGAGACTGAGAGCCCTATCATTCCTCTCTATGTTCGTGATGCAGAGAAGACATTCGTCGTAACAAAGATGGCTTATGATGCAGGTGTATTCATCAATCCTGTGATTCCTCCAGCTTGTGCACCTCAGGATACTTTGGTTCGTTTTGCGCTGATGGCAACTCATACCAAGGAGCAGGTAGAAAAAGCTGTTGTAATCTTGAAGAAAATTTTCGTAGAAGAAGGTATTATCAAGTAATCCTTATATTATATATAATAAGGTATAATGATAAAGGTCAAGTTGGACAGTTCCTGTTTAGCTTGACCTTTATATTTTTTTTCAACATTAAATAAAGTACGATGAAATCATTAAAGGAATTATATAGAATCGGCAAGGGTCCTTCGAGCAGTCATACGATGGGACCTCAGCGTGCAGCAAAACTCTTTCTACAGCGTTGCGGTAATGCTTCTTCGTACGAAGTGACGCTTTACGGCAGTTTGGCAGCTACAGGAAAGGGACATATGACTGATGTGGCTATTGAGGAAGTTATCCAACCCTATCATTCTGTCAAAATCATCTGGGAACCTCAGACATTTCTTTCTTTTCATCCCAACGGAATGAAATTTGTAGGAAGGGATGTTGATGGCGATATCCTGGATGAGTGGACGGTGTTTAGTATTGGTGGAGGTGCGCTTTCTGAGGGCAAGGACGACCAGGATGAATTGGGCGCCAAGGATGTATATGACCTGAATAAGTTGGGTGATATCCAGAACTGGTGCTACGAGAATGGTCGTTCGTATTGGGAATATGTAGAGAAGTGCGAGGGACCGGAAATCTGGGATTTCTTAGCTGATATCTGGAAAACGATGAAGGAGGCGATAGAAAGAGGACTGGAGCATGAAGGTGTGTTGCCAGGACCGCTGAAGTTGCCTCGCAAGGCTGCCAATTATTATACCAAGGCGAATGGTTATCGTGCTTCCTTGCAGAGTCGTGGACTCGTTTATGCTTATGCTTTAGCAGTAAGTGAAGAAAATGCATCTGGCGGTATTATCGTTACTGCTCCTACTTGTGGTGCCTGCGGTGTGTTGCCGGCTGTACTTTATCACATGCATAAGGCGCATGATATGGGTGAACAGCGTATTCTTCGTGCTTTGGCTACAGCTGGTCTTGTAGGAAATGTCGTTAAGCAGAATGCTTCCATCAGTGGTGCGGATGTCGGTTGTCAGGGTGAGGTAGGTGTAGCCTGCGCTATGGCTTCAGCTGCTGCCTGTCAACTTTTTGGTGGAAGTCCATCACAGGTAGAGTATGCTGCGGAAATGGGACTGGAGCATCACCTCGGTATGACCTGTGATCCTGTATGCGGTTTGGTTCAGATACCTTGTATCGAGCGCAATGCATTTGCTGCGGCACGTGCCTTGGATGCAGATCTGTATGCTTCCTTCTCCGATGGTCATCACCGTGTTTCGTTTGATAGAGTAGTGGAGGTAATGCGACAGACAGGTCATGATCTCCCATCGCTCTATAAGGAAACTTCTGAGGGAGGATTGGCCAAAGGATTTAAGAGTAAGTTCTGAATATTTAGCAATCAATATTCATCAGCAATCAGTCACTGAAACTGAGTTGCTAATGCTGAGTTTTAGTCATGAGAAAAGGCTTGTTTAGGAATGAAAAATCCTACACAAGCCTTTCTGCTATTGGGGAAATCCTGATTGACAAGATGTTTATCCTCGCTTTTGAAATTAAAGTTTTTTCCCTAATGCAATTGCTGCAATCACGTTAGCTCCTTCTGCCTTGAGTTTGTCTGCGAATTTGCAAACGGAGCTACCTGATGCGATGATGTCGTCGAAGAGCAGGATGTCCTTGCTCTTGATGGCTTCGAAGTCAAAGGCATATTCGTCCTCTTCCTCTCCATCGTCAGGATTCGTTTTGGTAGTCCAGGAAATAAGCGGATAGGCATTAGCCATACCAGTCTTCTCGCAGACCTCCTTGCTAAATTCCTCAAAACGTCGTTTGGTATTTGCACGGGTAGATGCAGGAATACAAACGAGGGTCAACTGGTTAGCGGCATCGCCGAAAGTCTCCTTGATGAGAGTGGTGATGTCGGAAATCGCTTTCTTGAGAGCCTGTTGATGGTCAATCTCTGTGGTCAACTCCGAGTTTCCCTTGAAGTTGACAATGTAATCTCTCTTTTCCCAGTCTTCTGCGGACAGTTTGAAATTGCCATACGCATTGTAGGAGGCGTAATCGACAATCCATTTGTAAGGAAGACCGTTTTCAAGATGTTTCCAGTTTGTAATAATCGTAGTGTATTCTGCCATAACTTTCATGTTGATTAATGAAACAATAGAGTATTTTGAATGCTACAATATTATATGATATGTAGTAATGATGCAAAAATAGGAATATTTTTTTGAATATCTCACATATTTGTCTTAATTTTACGAAAATCTTTGTAATTTTGCACCCATATTTAAAATATACATCATTTTTATGACGAGAAAAAGTAAAATTCATGAGATTAGAGATTACGTCATCATAGCCTTGGCGATGTTGATAGGTAGTATTGGATTGAACATTTTCCTTTTGCCTAATCATATCACGATGGGTGGTATCGGTGGTCTCGCTTCTATTTTGTACTGGGGTGCAGGCATCCCTGTATCAGTTTCTTATTTCGGTCTGAATGTCTTCCTGTTGGCGATAGCCTTGCGCATCCTTGGATGGCGATTCTGCGTGAAAACGCTCTATGGCATTTCCCTTTTTGCCATTTATACTCGCATTATAGAGTTTTATGGGGAAGGAAATATTACCTTGTTGCATGACCAGCCTTTCATGGCGACCGTCTTGGGAGGTTTTTGTATGGGTACGAGTGCCGGATTAGGTTTGTCCTGCAATGGCAGTACGGGTGGTTCGGATACGGTGGCAGCCATGATCAACAAGTTTTATAACATTTCCTTAGGGCATGCCATCCTGATTTGTGACCTCTGTATTATTTCGAGCAGTTATTTCGTGCTTAAGAGTTGGGAGATGGTGATTTATGGTTATGTATGCCTCTTCGTGTCGTCTCTCTGTGTTGATCATGTTATCAATACCTTGCGTCGTTCGGTACAGTTCTTTATCATCTCTGATAAGTATCTTGAGTTGAGTGCTGCTATCAATACGACTGCCGATCGTGGTTGTACGGTGATGGACGGACATGGTTGTTATAGTGGCAAGGATGTCCACATGCTCTTTGTCTTGGCGCGTCAAAGGGAATCGCAAAAGATTTTCCGACTGATAGACGAGATAGATCCTACAGCCTTTGTCAGTCAGAGTGCCGTTATCGGTGTTTATGGTTTAGGCTTTGACCGTTTCAAGGTAAACAGAACACTGTTAAAGAAGTAGGAGAAAATTATAAATATAGTTGCCCTGTTATATATATAATAATGTATAACAGGGCAATTTGCGTGTAAAAAAGGGATTTTTTAGCAAAAATGAAAAAAAGTTCGGAAAAAATTTGGTGGAATCAAATAATTGTAGTACCTTTGCACTCGCAATTCAGAAATGAGGCTAAAAGCTAAGTAAATGAGTTCGATGAGCGGGGTGTAGCGCAGCCCGGTAGCGCTCCTGTTTTGGGAACAGGTGGTCGCAGGTTCGAATCCTGTCGCCCCGACA
>USJD01000267.1 GCA_900554835.1 uncultured Prevotella sp.
CAGCCTTGCTTGTAGCCAACTCAAGACCCTCGAATGAAAGGTCACCTACCTTGATGCTCTTACCGATCTTCAAAGCAGTAACGTCGATGTCGAGGTGCTCAGGGATTACCTGATAAGGAGCAGTTACGTTGATCTTACGGATAGAAAGGTTCATACGACCACCATCACGAACACCCTGTGCGAGACCTACCAACTTCACTGGAATACCGATAGTGATAGGCTTCTGGTCGTTCACCTCGTAGAAGTCAACGTGCAGAGGAGCGTCTGTTGTTGGGTGGAACTGGATCTCCTTCATGATAGCTGTGTGGCTCTCACCGTCGATGATGAGGTTGATAACATATACGTGAGGAGTGTAGATAACCTTACGCAACTCAGCGAAAGGAACAGCGAATGACAATGCCTCTGGAGCACCGTTCTCACCCTTCTTCTCACCATACAAGTTACAAGGAATAAAACCTTCCTTACGCAATGACTTAGAAGCTTTCTTGCCAAGGTCTGTACGCTTCTGACCTGTTACATTAATCTCTTTCATTTGTGTTACTCTAAATTAAGTATTAATAATTAGTGCCTTAACTCGCCATCACACGGATAAGCTTTGCAAAAGCGGGTGCAAAATTACAACAAATATTTGAAATAAGCAAATTTATGAAGAAAAAAATGCTAAAAAGTAATTCTTTGAGGACTCAGAAGGGGGTAAACGGGCTTTCTATCCTTAAAAAAGTAGAAAATATCCACTGGTTTCTTGCATGTTCCATATAAAATATGTATTTTTGCCGTGTCAAATAACGACAGTAATATAAACCTTTAAATTATTAGAGAATGATTAATAGGGATTTAATTAGAAGAAAGATTGTACAGTTAACCTATGCGTACTATCAAAACGGCAATCACAACATGGATAATGCTGAGAAGGAATTGTTGTTTAGTCTTTCTAAAGCGTACGACTTGTATAACTACATGTTGCAACTCATTGTGGCTGTCACTAAAGAGGCTCGCAAGCGTTACGACGTGGAGTTGGCTCGTGCTCAGCGTGAAGGGGCAGAGGCTCCATCGCAGAAATTTGCGTTCAATCGTTTTGCAGTTCAGTTGGAAGAAAACAAAATGTTGGGAGATTGGATTGATGCGAAACATTCTTCATGGGATGATGACATTGAATTCGTGCGCAAGCTCTACACTAACATTACAGCCAGCGAGGTTTTTCAGGAGTACATGGCTTCAGAGGAAGACAGCTATGAGGCTGACCGTGAGGCTTGGCGTAAGTTCTACAAGAATTTTGTGATGAACAATGATGAGCTGGATGCTCTCCTGGAGGAAAAGAGCCTCTATTGGAATGATGACAAAGAAGTGGTTGACACATTCGTGCTCAAGACCATCAAGCGTTTCGAGCAGGAGAATAAGGCCGACCAGGAACTTCTTCCTGAATATAAAGATTTGGAGGATCGTGACTTTGCCCGTAAGCTGTTCCGTTCTACCATCCTCAATTGCGACCAGTATCAGCGCTATATGAGTGATGCTTCCCGCAACTGGGATTTCTCCCGTCTGGCTTACATGGATGTGGTTATCATGCAGATTGCCATTGCAGAGATGGTCAATTTCCCAAATATTCCTGCTTCTGTCACTATCAATGAATATGTTGACTTGGCCAAGGTGTATAGTACTCCTCGAAGCGGCGGATATGTGAACGGAATGCTCGACAATATCGGCAGATTCCTCATCGACCGTGGTATCATTGCCAAGGAATTGCCTCCTCGCAAGGAACATCACAGAAGATAAAGTTCCGTAATGAAAACAGACTGAGGTCGATAGACTGAAGTTGAAAACAGAATATTAATAACATTTTAAATAATAGCAACTATGAATTTATTATTGCAAGCACAAGGTGGTGGTAATATGACCATTCTCGTCATGATGGTAGCAATCTTTGTTATCATGTGGTTTTTCATGATTCGTCCTCAGCAGAAGAAGCAGAAGGAAATCCGCAAATTCCAGAACTCTCTGCAGGAAGGTTCTAAGGTTGTTACTGGCGGTGGTGTTTATGGCACCGTTAAGCGTATCAACTTGGAGCAGAATACTGTAGATGTTGAGATTGCCCGTGGCGTAGTAATCACTGTAGCTAAGGGCTACGTGTTCGCTGATGCTACTGCTCAGACTCCAAATGCATAATATAGGAAAAATATGGCAAGTGATTAGAAACTTTTTGTTCAGTGCGCTGAACAAGGAGTTTCTGATTTTTTTGTTCTTTCTCTTTCTCAGCGGCGCTTTCTGGCTGATGATGGCGCTCAATGAGACTTATGAGGAAGAATTAGAGGTGCCTGTGCGCCTTGTCAATGTGCCCCGTAATGCCGTTGTGACCGACGAACCTGCTGATACTGTGCGGGTTATGGTGAGGGATAAGGGCTTTACATTGGTTACCTACAAATATGGCAAATGGTTTAAGCCGCTCTCGTTCAAGTTTGCTACTTATGCAGATGAGGATCAGGGGCACGGCGTGATTCCGAATGCCGATATGGTGAAGCAGGTGCAGAACCAGCTCTATGGCTCCAGCAAACTTCTGTCTGTAAAGCCTGAAAAGCTGGATTTCTATTTCACATACGGTGCTTCCAAGCAGGTCCCTGTCAAGTTCAGGGGAAAGATTACGACGAGCAAGACTTATTATCTGGCTCATACAGAATTTCTGCCGGGCACGGTGACGGTTTATGCCAACAAGAAGCGGCTCGATCAGTTGCGCTATGTGGAGATAGAATCATTCAACTATCGCAACTTGCAGGATACGATCCACAAGACGGTGCGCTTGCAGAAGATTGTGGGCGTCAAGATAGTTCCGAATGCGGTGCGTCTTTCCGTCTATCCTGATGTCCTGACCGAAGAGACAATCGATGTTCCGATTACGGCCATCAATATGCCTCTGGGCATGGTGCTCCGCACATTCCCGTCCCGTGTCACCGTCAGATTTACGATAGGTGCCAGCCTGTTCAGAACCGTCAGTGCCGACCAGTTCAAGGTGATTGTCGATTACAACGACCTGTCTTCTAATCCGGCTGATAAGTGTACGCTCCAGCTGCGCAGTGTGCCACGAACCGTGAGCAAGGCAAGGCTTGATGTGGAGAAGGTGGATTATCTGCTGGAACAGCAATAGGGAATAGGAGAATCTATAAAAGTAGAATCTGATGAAAATAGCTATTACAGGAGGAATCGGAAGCGGCAAGAGCTTTGTTTGCAGAGAACTTGCCAAGCGTGGAATCGAGGTTTACGACTGCGATGCTGCGGCCAAGAGGCTGATGCGTAGTGATGAGCGGTTGCAGGCTGCACTAAAGCAGCTTGTGGGCGATGAGGTCTATGCGGACGGAGTGCTTCAGAAACCAGTTTTGGCTCAGTTTCTCTTGGCGAATGAGACCAACAAACTGGCTGTCAATGATGTGGTTCATCCTGCAGTGGCGCGCGATTTCGAACAGAGCGGAAAGGATTGGCTGGAAAGTGCCATTCTCTTTGACAGTGGTTTTGTTCATCGCACCCGTTTCGACTATGTGGTCTGCGTGACGGCTCCACAGGAAGTCCGTCTGCAGCGAATTATGCAGCGCGATCAGATTTCCCGCCAGAAAGCAGAGGAGTGGATAAATGCCCAGTTGCCTCAGGCTGATGTCGTTTTGCAGAGTGATTTTGAAATCAGAAATGATGGACAGGAAGATTTGAATCTGCAGATTGACAGACTCCTGAATCAGGTGAAATAGGACTTCTGCTGAGAAGCAATAGGAGAATTCCTTTTTTCGAAAAAAGGGAATGATTCCTTTCTTCAAATGAAGGGGGGAGAATTCCTTCTTTAAATGGACAAGGAGAGAGATTTTCTTCTTCGAATGAAAGAGGGAAGGATTTCTTCTTTGAAAAACCAAGAGGAAAAAGTAAAAGATAACAATAAACAAAGAAATAAAAAGAACAATGGAAACAATTCTTTCAATTGCAGGTAAGCCAGGCCTTTATAAACTGGTATCTCGTGGAAACAGAAACCTCATCGTGGAAACTATCGATGAGACTCACAGACGTATTCCAGCTTTCGCTACAGACCGTGTAACAAGTCTTGGCGACATCGCTATGTACACAGATGCTGATGAAATCGCCCTCTGGGAGGTTTTGGAGAGTGTAGGCAAGAAGGAGAACAGTCAGGTAAGCAGCCTCAACTATAAGAAGTGCTCTGCTCAGGAGCTTCACGATTACTTCGCAGAGGTTTTGCCTAACTACGACCGTGACCGTGTACACGATAGCGACATCAAGAAGTTGCTCCAGTGGTACAATATCCTCGTGAAGAACGGCATTACTGATTTCAAGGCAACTTTGGCTCCAACAGATGGCGACAATGTAGATGATCGTCAGGAGGAAGCTGCTGCTGAGTAATCCCTATACATTATTATATATATATAAGAGGGTGTGTCATAAATTCATGACACACCCTCTTTATAGTTTCTTCATAGTTTTTTTTGTCACGCAGATTTCGCAAATGACGCAGATTTTTATCTCATGGGATTTTTTTTCATCGGATGACACGGAATTTATTCGGAGATTTCCTGCTGCGG
>USJD01000268.1 GCA_900554835.1 uncultured Prevotella sp.
GCTACACGAAGCCACTCGCCATTTTTAAATGCACAAATTTCTACCTTCGGGTTTGCGTGAATCTGCTTTGAAACATCCTTTACCTTGCCAGTCTGAATATACAGCTTTCCTTCAAAAATGTGTGCTGTTCCAAAAGGTCTTACCCTTGGCTGGTCGCCTTCTACTGTTGCCAAATAATATGTCTCTGCTTCTTTTAAAAATTTAGCTACTCGTTCCATGATGTAATCCTCCTGAATTGATTAATATCGTTTCATATTTACAAACAGTTTCATTTTATTGGTTATAAAAGTATATCTTCAATAAATCTATTGTTGCTTTGTCATTTATGACGGCCCGTCCTATTGTTATGCCATTGCTGATGATAATATATTCTCCGTTTTCATATCTGGCATTTACCAAATCATCTTCCCCTTTTAAGTCTATACATATACTTGATATAATTCCGCAAATCTCCTCTTGTGAGCTTCCGCTTTTTATCTCATAAGCATAATCCGCATCTCCTATCTCATTCAGATCAGTTACCAAACAATACTCCGCTCCATTCATCAGCATTTCTTCATTCAAAGTGGGTAATTGAGCCGTCTTATACTCATTAAATAAAAAGATAACTACAAGCGCAATGAATGTCGGAAAAAAGATACCGCCAAACCGCTGTGCATAATTTTGTTCTTCCCACCGCTTGCTATGACGACCAAACAGCGGTATTTTCATCTGCACCAAACCTGCTCCTATACTTACAAGCAAAAAATAAAATATAACTTTTATCAAAGACTCATCCCCCATTTAATCATTAATAAAAATATCGTTCCTAAAACGACGCCTACTAACCATATAAAGCGAAACACCTTGTTATATCTCGAACTATTAGAACAAGGAACAAGCCAATATTCCTGTGGAAACTCCAAAATGTATTCTTTTAATTCCTGCTTCAATTCCATGACTATACTCCACATTAATCCAGACAGCACAATGCACACCGTTCCATAATATGTAATTGGTGCATTTGTAACCACAGCAAAGAAATAATGTGCCATCTTAAGAAGGAAGATACACCACGCAATACAGCATGAAATTGTAAACGCCCTTTTCATTTTCCACTTCAAACCAAATATAACCTCTGGAACGAATACAGTCAATGCCCCCATCGGCAATCCTCCTGTTCGTCCATGTGTGAAATCGCTCTCCGACTCCAAAGACCAAATTCCTATCAATACTATTACTGCTGGTATTAGTATGGTGCAGAACAAGTTATATGCAATAATCAACACATTTTCATTGTCGTCGTTCATAACTTAGCCCCCAATCAGTTCATCAAGCCTGATAGCCACTCTTCCTGATAATGAATAATACAATGCTGTTAGCTTTGCCTTGTCGTACAAATTTGCATACACATTATAATAACATAGCGATATTGACATACCGAAGCCAAATATTTTTAAGGGTATAGACGTTACATCAAGTTCTTAGTATATGAAATTTGCAAATTATTCTTGGATTTGGCTCAAATCAAATGCACCGTTCTCAATCAACTTCAAAATTGTGTCTACCAAGTTGTTTTTTACAGTTTCACTTTCATTTTCAACGCCAGAATACTCTACATAAATAGTGTTCTCTCCCATATCAAAGGTTGCATAATATATTACGGTTTTGACACCTTGACTATTTGACTTTGTTACGAAATATCCTGCATTGATATCAACGCCGTCTACACTTGAAGTGATTGTATTTCCATCAATGATAGTATCTAATAGATTTACACCCTGTTTAGATACTACCATTCTTGTATCACCAATTTTTCCCTCAAAACCCAGAATATTATGATTGTCAGCATCAAAGTAAGCATCTGCGGTAACAGGCAAGTCTGCAAAAAGCATTTCAATCTCAGCATTGCTCAAAGGTCTTGTTGTTACATTTAAGTTAATTGAAGATTGTGATAAGTCATTTTTAACAAAAGTAATTGTTTCTCCACCATTCAGCGTGGCAATATCGTTTTTTGTACCAAACAGATTGCTTTGAAAAACTCCCACTCCAATCACAGCAACGAGTACGAAGCAAGCAGCAACAGACACCCATTTTTGCCGATTAGTTATTTTACTTGTTTTTTTCATAGGTTCAGCCTCCTTAATATACTGATTATCGACATTTCCCAATGCCCTTAAAAGTTTCTTTTCTTTCATACAGAGATACCTTCTTTCTCTAACAATTTTTTAAGTTCATTCCTTGAACGAAATAATGACATCTTGATTTTGCTCTCGCTCATACCATATTCCGTTGCAATTTCTTTAATGGGCGATAAATACCAATATCTTCTCATAAAGATTTTTCGCTGTTCTAATGACAGGGAAGAAAGAAAGCGGTTGAGAATATCCGTTAGAGCAATTTCTTCAACAATGTTTTCTGTACTATCCAACGATGGTATGCACTCTTGTATTTCATCAAAAACCAATGGCATTTGCCCACCATTACGTTTCTTTGCATTAAGCAGTTCGTACCTGTCCAAAGATAAGTTGCGAGTAATCTTCCCTAAAAAAGTTTTTAGGACAGATGGACGGTTAGGCGGTATGCTGTTCCAAGCTCTTAAATAAGTATCATTTACACATTCCTCGCTGTCTTCGTCATTGTGAAGAATATTAAAGGCTATGTATCTGCAATACTTTCCGTATTTTTTTGAAGTTTCGGATATAGCAGCTTCGGAGCGCTCCCAATATAAATCTAATATCTGCTTATCATCCATAGGCTTCTCCTCCTTCCCTTAGTATTAAGGCCTTTCACCCTAATAGACGGGGAAAATGTGTCATACGTCACTAAATTCAAAAAAATCTTCCTCATTTTTTAAATTATATCATTTACTTGTGAATTTTTCTATGTTGTTTATGTATGCACCACAGGGGAAGCCCCCTGCGGTGTAGTTGTCTTAGTCAAAGTTACCTTTCTCTGTCAAAGGATTTTCTGTTTCGTGTCTGCTGTTTGCCCTCTGCCTGAATGTGTCGGAAGCGAACTTCCGCAAGACTGCTGGATAAGGTAGTCGGGGAAGCCTAAACAAAAAGTTTCCCTTGTTTCGACTCATAAGGGCAAAAACAAGGGAAAAAACATAAGGAATGAACATTAAAATGCCGATTTTCCTTAAAAATACAAGGGTTTCGGAGAATTAAATAGATAAATTTGAATTTGTCGGTCAGGTTTATTGATAAAACGCTTTTGTTATGCTACAATAACAAGGGCAACAGTGCAAAATCAGAGGCTAACGGCCTTGTGCCGGATTCGGCTGTGTTTGCGGAATGTACCCGAAATTTTGCATATTTCGGCAAAGAGCCGCAAGCGCAAAGCATGACGCTGCGGTTGCGCGGTATTGCTTTAAATCTATCGGTTGGTGACAGACATGGTAAAAGCTGTAATATTTGACATGGACGGCTTGCTGTTAGACAGCGAGCGCGCCTCTTATGAGGCAATGCAAAAAAATTGTGAAAAGCTTGGCGTGAAGATAGACAAAGATTTTTACTGCTCGCTTTTGGGTCTTAGCAATACAGATGCCAAAGAGCAGGTTTATAAGCATTTTAACGGTAAAATCGACGTTGATAAATATTTTGACGATATGTTTTCTCTTGTTAAAGAAGAATATATAAAAAACGGCGTTCCCGTTAAAAAAGGAGCATTTGAATTGCTCGAATATCTTAAGAGCAACGGTATTGCCGCGGTTGTGGCTTCGTCTTCCGAAAAAAACTGGGTCGAGTGGCTGCTGAAAAAAGCCTCGCTTTATGATTGCTTTGACGGCTTTATGTGCGGCGATGAAGTTGAAAACGCCAAACCCGATCCCGAAATATTTTTAAAGGCCTGCCAAAAAGCAGGCGCAGATCCTAAAGATTCTCTTGTGCTTGAGGACGCGCAAAGCGGCATTGAGGCGGCAAATGCGGCAGGAATACCCGTAATTTGCGTGCGCGATATGCTTGACCCCGATGAAAAGCATAAAAAAATGACCTTGGCGGTTATGGATTCGCTGATTGAAGTTAAGGAATACCTCGAAAGGGTGCAATAATATGAGCGAAAGATGGGAAGACCCAAAGATTTTTAAAATAAATAAAGAGGACGGGCACGTTATCTCAATGCCTTATGACAGCCCCGAAAAAGCGGCTCTCGGCGAAGAGAGCGAGTATAAACTGCTTTTAAACGGCGAGTGGAAGTTCTATTGGCAGTTGGGCTTTGACCAAGGATTGCCTGAGGGCTTTTATAAAGACGATTTTGACTGTGAGGGCTGGGGCGATACAACCGTTCCGTCGCTTTGGCAGCTCAAGGGCTACGGCGTGCCGGTTTATTATGCGAGCACATTCCCGAGAGCCGTGTGCCGCAGAAAAAATAAAATTCCAACAATAGACCACGCCTGTCAGGAGGTCGGGATTTACCGCAGAGATTTTACTCTTCCTCAAAACTTTGACGGCAGAGAAATCTTTCTCCACTTCGGCGCGTGTAAATCCGCACTGGAGGTATATATAAACGGCGAATTTGTCGGCTTTTCGCAGGGCTCAATGACTCCGCACGAGTTT
>USJD01000269.1 GCA_900554835.1 uncultured Prevotella sp.
CGTGGGATTTTGGTGCGCTCGAGGGAACTCGAATCCCTGGCCCTCTGATTAAAAGTCGCAAAATACCGGCTGAGCTACGAGTTCTCTTATTTTAGAACGATAATACGTTTTATGATTTTTAGAGCATCTGATTTTTTAGTGCCTTGTACCTGTGATTTTTATATATAGTATAACGATGTTTCGTTGAAAAGTCAAGATTAAATTCGGACTTCAAAATCAACGCTTCAATTCGTCTTTGTGCCCAAAGTGCTGCAAATATTAGAAAAAAACAATCCTTATTTGGGCAATGTGACAAATTCAAATTTCTTGTGTAAAACCGTGAAAAAAGCGCTTGACTTTGACGTATATAAATACTATAATTAAATTGGAGAAATATTAGAAAAAACTATTGATTTCGGGCGCAAACTGTGTTAGACTACTGGACGTAGGGCAGCACGGCTATTTCGGTTATCTATATATCCTCTGCCTTATCGGGCAGGGGATTTTTTGTTTATTGCTGATAGTCGTACTGCACTGGCTTTATTGCAATGAAGTGAAAAGTAAACATAATCTAACAAAAGAAAGGAATGGGCGGATTATGCATGGATAAGAAAAACCGTGTTGAAATTCACGAGTTCAAAGACTGGACAGCAGGTGTATATTTGATTGAAGCCGGGTGCGGAATGGGGAAGAACTACTTTGTGTTCAACACTCTGTTTCCTTATGCTCAACAGAACGGAAAGCGAATGTTGGTATTTTCAAACCGGGTAGCACTGAGAGAGCAGCAACAGGCGCAAACACAAGAAAAGGATATTAAGCCGATAACATATCAGAGCCTAGAACATGATGAGTACTTGGGGACGATGCAGGACACCAAAGATAAGGTAAGAGGGTTGATGCAGCAAGTCAGCGAGTACGATTACATTGTCTTAGATGAAGCACATTATTTATATCAGGATGCACCCTTCAATAAGAACACCGAAACAATTATTGAACTGATTGAAAAATACAGAAGTTCAAAAATCATTGTGCTGCTTTCTGCAACACCGGACTTATTAAAGAAGTACTTGCAAATAGACAAGGCATATTTCTTCAAAGCTGATTACAGCTATATTAAAGAGGTGCAGTATTACACAAAGCGTGATACACTCGATGAGATTATTAGCAAGATTCCAGAAGATGAAAAGATTGTGGTGTTTGCAGATAGTAAGGACAGATTGAAGGAACTTCACAGCGAATATCCAAACAGTGCGTATCTTGATGCAAACAACAAGAAAAGAAGGAAGGTGTTCAATCAGATAGTAGAAAGCGAAAGGTTTGATTGTAGGATACTCTTTACCACAAGAGTTTCAGACAATGGCATAAATCTAACAGATAAAGACATTAAACACGTCATTATTGAAACAACAGATATTGTTGAGTTCATGCAATGCTTGGGGCGCAAGCGTTCGCAGGATGAGAATGATACAATCAATTTGTATTTCTTAGATGACATTGGCAGGATAAGCGGATTCTATACGAAGTATAAAAAAGATGTAGAGATAGCAAAAGAGTACGAATTATTAAAAGGTGCAGGACGGTTAGAAGAATTTAGGAAGAAGTATTTGAAAATAAGATTACCCTGCTTTTTTGATAACGAACCAAAGATTATCTATCCAGCTTATTATAAGATTCAAAGCGATTGTGAGTTTTACGAAAGCATTGTAAGTAAAGAAACATCTTTTCATAAAGAGGTTGAAAACAGACTTGGGAGAAATGCTATTTGGTATGAGAGAAAAAAGAAGAACGAAAAAATACGTTCATATCTTTTGGAGAATATTGGAAGAAGATATGAAAAAGACGAAAGAGAAGAACTTGTAAGAATTATTGCTTATAGGAAGGATGGGCATTTTCAAAGAAAGATTGAAAAGTTAAATCATTATCTAACAAAAAATCAGATAGGATTTATTTTGAAATCAATTTTTGAGAATAGAAAAACATATTGGATAATTGAGAGTGCAAAAAATGAACGTACCTCTTATTAAGGGTGACGTATGATTTTTGCAAGAAAGGAAATAAAAATGAATGATTATCGTAAACAGTCGCCAGAAATCAAAACTACAATTTCTCATGATGATAAAACGGTGACGGTATATCTTTATCATGGTGAGCAAATAAAATGCGTTCCCGAATTTCCGAATTATCATATTACATCGGAAGGTAGGGTGTGGAGTTGGGATGCAAACAGGTTTTTGAATCCTAGTAAGTGCTATGTGGAATCTAAAAAAGAAGGATGGAATAAATGCTATTTGAAATATTATCTTGTTGATAAAAATGGGAAAACACAACAGATTTATGCGCAACGGCTTGTTTGGATGGTGTATGGTGATACATCCTTAGAAAAAGGAAGCCATATTCATCATATTAGCGGTGACAGTCTTGATAATCGGATTGAAAATTTAGTGCAACTGACACCAAAAGAACACAAAAAACAATTTGAAAGCCCATATCTGTTAATCACAAAAAGGCCAAACCGTGAATTAACTTTGAAGAATGGGCGGGAATGTTCAGAAGAACATTATGAAGCGGCCTATAGTAGAAGCGAGGCGGCTAAAATTCTAGGAATGACAGAAAGCGAAGTTGATAAACTGGTAAAAGGGCTAGATAGGTCGGGAACAGGCAATCCTAACGGATGTGCACCAGATGGAAGATTTGTCATTAGATTTGAAAATGTTTACCCGCCACTTTCTGTTTTGGATTCATGGAAGAAAGGTAAGCAATAACATAATAAGGGACGGCTGCAAAATAAGATGCAACCGCCCCTTATGGTGTTATTCTTTTGTTAGATTAGAGAGTCAATCTTCTTTGACTTCCATGTTATCCAAACCGAACTCAACGCATAGCTGAATCAACTCGTTTCGGCTATGGCCTGTTCTGTCTGTGATAGTATCCAAACGCTTTATCATATCATCCGAAAGGCGCACTGATACAACGGAAGTCTTACCTAATGCAGCCCGCCGGGGGCGAATAATTAGCTTTTTCTCTGTACGGTTTTCCATGTTACACCTCTTGTTTATTACAAGTGTAACCTCATGAAGTACAAAAATGTAGACTACAATAATAATTTATTTCATCATAGTGTATACAAATGTAGTTTACTCGTGTATAATGGGGGCAAGAACAGCCACTTGAACAAGAAGGAGAGGTCAAAATGCGAAAAAATGTGAAAGTGTTGGGTGTGGTAGTACTATGTGCGACACTGCTTGCAGGGTGTGGTACATCGACAAGTTCTAGCAGCGAAAGCTATTCAGACAGCACGATAGTTCAGAATGTAGCAAGTTCAAACAGTAGTGAAGTGTCAAACGATTCACTAGAAGAATTTGAATCTTTGAAAGATGAAGCAGAGAATCTTTTGGAAGAAGGTAAGTATAAAGAAGCAGTTGTAGCAGCTACAAAGGCGTACCAGCTTGTAGAAGATAAAGATGGAGAAGAAGAAATTCCCTTGCGTGTAGCTGAAAAGTTGGCAGAAGAATGTGGCTTGAAAAATCCGAAAGCTGAAATTGATACAACGAAAGATGATAAAGCTATTTACATTCAAATCGACTGTGAATATCTGGATGCAAAGAGAACAGACAATGAAGTTTTGGATATTTGTAAAGAAATAAAAGACAAGGGAGCGGAGATTATTGAGGCCGGAGGAATCGAAGCTGGAAAAGAAAAGCCATATGCAATCAGCGACTTGACTAGCTATGGAAGAAGATTCTCTGTTGTTTCAAATCAGAATGGCAAAGATGAACTTGTTACTATGAATGAAGCAAGCGTTCAAAAAAGAGCAAAGAGAGATAATTACTTGACGGAAGGAAAATGCAGCAAAGAAAGCTCTACATCTAACAATCAGGCTATTTCGCAAGAGTACAAAAATGCACTGTCTAAGGGCTTGCAATATGCGAACCAATTACATATGTCCAAGCAAGCCATTTATGACCAACTAACATCTTCCTATGGAGAAGGATTCCCGGCAGATGCCGCGCGGTATGCTGTTGATAATATGACAGGCGTTGATTGGAATGCAAACGCCCTTGAAAAGGCAAAGCAGTACTATTATGATATGGCAATGTCAAAGAGTGCCGTGTATGACCAGCTGACATCCAGTTACGGCGAACAGTTTACGGCATCACAGGCGCAGTATGCTATTGACCATCTTGATTGATGCAGTTGTAATCTTTCTTGTTAGATTAAACAAGTCCCGGCGGTTTGCCGGGGCTTTTATAGTTTGTGCAAGTTATAGTCAAACTGTGATGATGTGATATACTTTAGCAAAGATTGTTCAAATTTAACGTCTTTAATAAAAGTACCAAAAGTGCTTGAATATAGGGGATGTTTGTGCTATAATTGAATTGTAAATCAAAGGAACGTTAGAATTGACAAAAGAAAGGTAAATGATGATGGTTTACGGCTATTGCAGAATCAGTACCAAACAGCAGAGCATTGAACGGCAAGTGCGGAACATCCTTGCAG
>USJD01000270.1 GCA_900554835.1 uncultured Prevotella sp.
TAGCTCCTTGGCTGGAGGCTGTGAAAAACATCCAGCCTCAGCAGGTAATGGTTTACACCATCGCCCGCGAAACACCAGACAAATTGTTGGAAAAAGCACCAAAGGAAGTTCTCGATGCAATCAAGGAACGTGTAGAGGCACTGGGCATCAAGTGTACAGCCTCTTATTAAAAGATAATTAGGATTTGATATTTGTTAGAGACTTGCGATGAAGTAGAGAAAACTTGATACAAAGAAAAGAAAGAAGAAAAAACAATGAAAGCAAAAGGTAATATCCTTATTATCAGCGATATGTGTGGTTACGGTAAGGTATCAGCCGCCGTTCAGATGCCCATTCTCTCTTATATGGGACTCGACGTGTTCAATCTGCCCACCATGCTCATCAGCAATACCTTCCCATACGGCAAGTACGCCATTCTGGAATGTACCTCTTATATTGAGGAAGCCCTGCAGAAGTGGAACGAACTGGGCATTCACTTCGATGCCATCACCACGGGTTTCATGGCTTCTGAACAACAGGCAAAGTTAGTAGCACGCTATTGCAGAGAACAGGCTGCCTTAGGCACTGACATCTATGTGGATCCCGTGATGGGCGATTACGGAAAGCTCTATGGTGGAGCCAGCGAGAGTACCGTGAGATGCATGAAGGAGATGCTGAGCGTATCGCATCTCTGTTTTCCCAACTATACCGAGGCTTGTCTGCTGACGGATTCGGAATATAAGGAAGAGGGAATCTCGGAAGAAGAGGCTTACGATCTGGTAGATAAACTGAGAGACATCGGTTCCCACTCCGTGCTCATCACCTCCTGCATCGTAGAGGGTCAGCATGCCGTGGTAGGTTTCAATCATCTTACAGAAGAGTATTTCCTCCTGCCCTACGAAGAAATCCCTGTTCAGTTCCCGGGCACCGGCGACATCTTCTCCAGCATCATCGTGGGCAGACTGAAGGATGGCGATCATCTCCGCCATGCCACCCGCATCGCCATGGACACCCTGCGCAACTGGATAGACATCAACAAGGATGACAAGGACAAGAATCGCGGTATTCCTATCGAGCGACATCTGTCAGATCTGTAATTTGTCAGAAACAAGCCACCCCTCCCGTCTCCGTGATTCCGTTTATCCATACGCATACAAAAATAAAAAGAATGAATATGCTCCAAAAAGAAGATAAAAGAATAACTGAGCAGAGTTCGCTCTACGAACATCTCGAAAAGATGAGCGTGGCTGAACTCACCGCCCATATCAATGCAGAAAACCAGAAGGTGGCTCAGGCTATAGAAAAAGCATTACCAGCCATCAACCAATTGATTTCTGCCATAGAACAACAGGTAAAGAAGGGCGGAAGACTTTTCTATGCCGGTTGTGGAACGGGCGGAAGACTGGCTACACTCGATACCATCGAAGTGCAGAACACCTACGGCATCGACGGATTACAGATACAAGCCATCTTCCCTGGAGGCATCGGCTGTCTTACCCAAACGAAGGAATCACGTGAAGATGATCTTGAAGACGGATGGCAGCAACTCTGCACCAAGCATATTTCAAAGCAAGATTTCGTACTGGGCTTCTCCGCCAGCGGAACAACTCCCTTCGTACTCGCTATTCTGAAACATGCCCGAGAGAAAGGCATTCCAACAGGTTGCATCGTCAACAATCCTCACGCTCCCATCGCCCAGGCAGCCGATTATCCCGTAGAAGTAATCACGGGACCGGAATTTGTAACGGGAAGCACCCGTATGAAAGCTGGTTCATCACAGAAGATGATTCTGGACATGATCAGCACTTCCCTTCAGATTCGTCAGGGACGGGTGGAAGGCAACAAGATGGTAAATGCCAAGCTCATCAATCATAAACTGATTGACCGCGCCTGCCGCATCTTCATGGAACGCAATCCGGAATATACGGATTACGAGAAAGTGAAACTACTGATTCTGGAAGCAGGAAGCGTAAGGAAGGCAGAAAACCTGCTGAAGAATAAAAGCGATTTAGATATTTAGATAGAGTTAGACAAGACTTCACCTAATATAAATAGGACTATCAAGACTTCACCTGATATAATAGGACAATATGGCAAAGAAAGCAATCGTAATGGGTGCCACATCTGGCATCGGAATGGAAGTAGCAAAACAGCTGGCAGCAAAAGGCTGGCAAGTGGGAATAGCCGGAAGAAGAATCGAAAGATTACAGGCTCTGATTTCTGATAACAAAGCAACCTTGCAAAACGGAAACATCACTGATAGCAAAACAACACCACAAGGCGGAATCACCTGTTATCAGCAAATCGACGTGACTTCCGCCGAAGCTTCTTCTCAACTTCTCGAACTCATAGATAAATTAGGAGGAATGGACCTGTACTTCCACAGTTCAGGCATTGGCTGGCAGAACAACTCGCTCGATATAGAAAAGGAGTTGAAGACTGTAGAAACCAATGGTTTGGGATTCACACGCATGATAGATACGGCATTCAACTGGTTTGTCCACCACCATAGCAGCCAGAAAGCCCGCATAGCCAGCATCACTTCCATTGCCGGGACCAAAGGACTCGGTGCAGCCCCAGCCTATTCAGCCACCAAGCGATTCCAGAACCATTATCTCGAATGTCTTTCCCAACAGGCAAGAATGCGCCATCTCCCTATCTCCATCACGGACATCAGACCCGGGTTTGTAAAGACAGACCTCATAGCAGGTAGCACCTATCCGCTCCAACTCCAACCGGAAGATGTAGCCAAGCACATCGTTCATACCATCGAAAAAGGAAAAGAAGTGAAAGTCATTGATTGGCGTTACGCCATCCTCGTGTTCTTCTGGCGCCTCATCCCAAGAAGACTTTGGACCAGACTGAGAATCACGACTTGACGGTCGTAGCGATACCTCCTCAAGCAGGAAGGTTCCGTAAACTCAGCGTAATCCGATGAAAAAACTATAAAAAAACATGATTAAAATAAAAAGAGGATGTGTCATGAACTTATGACACATCCTCTTTTTATTTTATTAAGGAATTATTCCCACTCAATTGTCGAAGGTGGTTTTGAAGAAATATCATAGCAAACGCGGTTTACACCCTTTACCTTATTGATAATCTCATTACTTACCTTAGCCATAAAGTCGTATGGCAGATGAGCCCAGTCGGCAGTCATCGCATCAGTACTTGTTACGGCACGCAATGCAACAGGGTGCTCGTATGTACGCTCATCACCCATTACACCTACAGAACGAACAGTAGAAAGCAACACTGTACCAGCCTGCCAGATCTGATCGTAGAGAGAAACCTCAATCTCGCCATTCTGCATGTCAGCAGGAACACCGGCAGCCAGAACACGGCGAGCTTCCTCACCACTCAACTTCACCTTATACTCACGCAAACCGCGGATATAGATATCGTCAGCATCCTGAAGAATACGAACCTTCTCAGGAGTAATATCACCCAAGATACGAACAGCCAAACCAGGACCTGGGAATGGATGACGGGTAATCAGGTGCTCAGGCATTCCCATTGAACGACCTACACGACGAACCTCATCCTTGAACAACCACTTCAAAGGCTCACACAACTGGAGATTCATCTCCTTAGGAAGACCACCTACATTATGATGACTCTTGATCACCTTACCCGTGATATTCAAACTCTCGATACGGTCTGGATAGATAGTACCCTGAGCCAACCACTTCGCACCAGTCTGCTTCTTAGCCTCAGCATTGAACACCTCCACGAAGTCACGGCCGATAATCTTACGCTTCTCCTCAGGATCAGTAACACCAGCCAAGTCAGTGAAGAACTTCTCAGAAGCATCCACACCAATCACGTTCAAGCCCAAGCACTTGTAATCTTCCATTACATCACGGAACTCGTTCTTGCGGAGCATACCGTGATCCACGAAGATACAGGTCAGGTTCTTGCCGATAGCCTTGTTGAGAAGAACAGCAGCAACACTTGAGTCAACACCGCCGGAAAGACCGAGGATAACCTTGTCTTCACCCAACTGAGCCTTCAATTCAGCCACAGTTGTCTCTACGAAAGAGTCAGCACTCCAGTCCTGCTTACTACCACAGATATCAACCACGAAGTTCTTCAGCAACTGTGTACCCTGCAAAGAGTGGAACACCTCTGGGTGGAACTGAACTGCCCATACTGGCTGCTTGGTAGAAGCGTATGCAGCATACTTCACGTTGGCAGTAGAAGCGATACACTTGTAATCCTCCGGGATGGCAGTGATGGTATCACCATGACTCATCCATACCTGCGAGTTCTCTACGAAGCCCTTGAACAAAGGATTCTCCACATCGAAGTGCTCCAAGTTGGCACGGCCATACTCACGGCTGTCAGCAGCCTCTACCTTACCACCCTGGGCGTAAGAAAGGAACTGAGCACCATAGCAAATACCGAGCACAGGGATGCGTCCGATAAACTGGCTCAAATCAACCTTGAAAGCTTCCGGATCATGAACGGAGTAAGGACTACCG
>USJD01000271.1 GCA_900554835.1 uncultured Prevotella sp.
GTGGCAGCAAAGGATAAGTGGAAAGAGGAGAATGTATCCTATAATAAATGGATGGAGAAAAATTCATAATAAAGAAAAAGTATGAATATCAAGGAGAATTATCAACAATATGTAAGCCGATACGCTTCTGAGGTGGCTGCCCTGAAGCGTAAGAATACGGGATTTATAACGGGCGAGCTGCTGGCTTTTGGCGGCATTCTCGCCTTCCTGGTCTGCTATTTCGCATTGGATGGGGATACACAGAACTATCTGATGGGGGCGACGCTGTGCCTGATTGCCTATCTGGGAATCAGACGACTTGACGACAAGAATAAGGAGAAGATAGAGCATCTTTCGGCTTTGCTCAAGGTTTATCAGGACGAAATCAAGGCTTGGGAGGGCGATTTCTCGCCTTTCGAGACGGGCGATTCCTATCAGAATCCGCAGCATCCTTATTCCTTCGACCTCGATGTCTTCGGCAAGAGTTCGCTGTTCAACCGCATCTGCCGAACCATCACATCGGGCGGTTCGGAGGCACTCGCCAGGAATCTTACCCGGGAAACGCCTCTGAATATAGAGGATATCAAAAGAAGAAGGGATTTGCAGAAGGAATTGGCTGGAGAAGGCGAAAACTGGCGAATGGAATTCCTGGCACTTGGCGAAAAGAACAGAAGCCAAACTGCGGATGGCAAAATGGTGAATGGCAAGATGAAGAAGATTGATTCTGCTGCGGTGGTGGATGCGATGCAGAAGGTTTCGAAGATGGAGGTGCCGGCATGGTTCGGTTCACTGGTTTCGTTCGTTATCGGATGGCTGCTGATTATCGGAGTCATCGGTTCCGTGATTTTATCGATATGCGATATGGTTTCGGTGAATTTCGCCTTGTGGTGGGTGTTGGTTCAATACATGGTGGTGTTCTTCATTTGCAAGCAGACACTTGACAAGATAGACAGCAATGGCGGCAAGCTTCGCCATCAGCTCATCGCCTATGCCCAGATACTCCAGCTTATCAACAGGCGCAATTTCCATAGCGAATTAGGCAAGGAGATGCAGGATTCCCTGGCAGATGCCCTGCCTTCCTTTGCCCAACTGGAAAAGATATTGAAGGGGTATGACAGAAGAGGCAACTTCCTGGGTCTTTTCTTCACCGATGCCTTCATGCTGAGCGATTTCTTCCTGGTTCGCAGTTTCCTGAAATGGAAGAATACCTATATGATGAAGATGGAGGAATGGATGCATATCATCAGCGAGATGGATGCGATGGTTTCGATGGCGGATTTCAGATATAATCATCCGGAGGCGGAAGAGGCAGAATTTGTTTCGGGAAATCCGGAAGCAGATACCGAAAGCGATGTTTCTGAAAATGCAGGAATCGGAAGTCAGGAAATCGTGTTCGAGGGAAAGAATCTCTATCATCCTTTCCTGGGTGCCAAGGCGGTGAAGAACGATTTCACCATCAAGGATGACAACTATTATATCATCACCGGAGCCAACATGGCGGGAAAGAGTACCTTCCTCCGTTCGCTGGGTGTGAACTATATCCTGGCAATGGCGGGTATGCCGGTGTTTGCGGATCAGCTGAAGATTTCCCGTTTCAGATTGTTCTCGAGCATGAGAACCACCGATGATTTGACGCACGGCATCTCTTATTTCAATGCAGAATTAATCAGATTGGAGGAGCTTCTGAAGTTCTGCAAAGAAAGTGCAGAGGGAAAAAACTGCAAGGAAAGTATAGCGGGCAATAAGGAATCACTCCGAACGCTGATTATTCTGGATGAGATTCTGAAGGGAACGAATTCATTGGATAAGCTGAATGGTTCGAGAAAGTTCCTCGAAGCCATTGCCAAACAGCCGGTGAGCGGCATTATTGCTACCCACGATTTGGAACTCTCCAAGATGGAGAATGATGCATCAGGAAAATTCCACAACTATTGTTTCGAGATAGATTTGGGCACAGATGTTACCTATACTTATAAGATACAGAAGGGCGTGGCAAGAAACCAGAATGCCACCTTCTTACTGAATAAGATTCTGGAGAAATATTAAAATAAAAAGAGAAACTCCCGATAATTTGATCAGTTTCAAATTATCGGGAGTTTTCCTTTTAAATAATACATTATAACTCTACACTATCCAGGCGGAATTTGAGCAAGCCGGCTGGTACCTTAACCATTACCTCATCACCAGCCTTCTTACCCAAAAGGGCCTTGGCGATAGGCGACTTGATAGAGATTTTTCCACTATGCAAATCAGCCTCATGCGGATTTACGATAACATAACTCATGCTGCACTTGTTGGCGAGATTGGTAATCTTAATCTTGCTCAGCAAGCCAACGGTATCGTTCTTCAGGCGTGACTTGTCGATGACACGGGCATTCTCCAAGACCTTCTGCTTGAAGCTGATGCGGCTCAACAGTTTGCCCTGCTCACGCTTGGCAGCATGATACTCGAAATTCTCGCTGAGGTCGCCCTTATCGCGGGCCTCAGCTATCGCATCGCGAACGGCTGGCAACTCTACGTTTACCATGTGTTGAAGTTCGGCCACGAGCTCATCGTAGCCTTCTTGAGACATATATTCCATTTTTCCTTGTTTTCTAGTTTCTTATTGTTCTTAATGAATGATGATTTTTTATTCGGGGTGCAAAGTTACTAGTAAATCACGAAATCACCAAACTTTTTTAGTGAAAAAGTGAAGAAACTAAAGATTAGAAAAAACAGAAGCATCCTAAATCATTATTTTTGGGTATTGCAAATGTTGATAGATATTCTTACCTTTGCAACCCATTTAGTAGAAAACAACAATGTTTAGTAGAAAACAACAATGAGAGAAAAAAAGAAGAAACGTTTTACCTGGAAGAAATACCATCGTTGGTTCGGACTTGTACTGTCTGTCTTTATGTTGGTATTCTGCGTATCAGGTATCATTTTAAATCATCGCCAGCTATTCGCCGGTTGTGAAGTAAGCAGAAGTCTGATGCCATCGGCTTATCATATCAAGAATTTCAACAACGGCATCATCAAAGGTTCTATCAAGATCAATCACCGCATCAGCAAAACTCCAAGTGATTCCATCCTGGCGTATGGTTATGGTGGCGTATGGCTTACCGATGCAGAGATGAAAACCTGGAAAGACTTTAACAAGGGATTACCCAAGAACGTGGATGGCAGGAATATCCGCAATATGGTACAGACGAAAAACGGAGAAATCTGGTGTGCAGCCATGATGGATGTATATCGCTTCGATGGAAAGGAATGGAAGATGTTTCCGCTCGCAGATAATGAAGAGCGTATCGCTGACATTACATTGACCAAAGACAGCACAAGCATCATCGCCATGACCCGCTCTGCCGTTTATGAAATATCCAGAAAGAAGACGGATGCAGCCAACGAAAAGAGGGGTGCGATCAGCGAAAAGACGAATGTTACCCGCAAAATCATCGGTCAACCAGAAGGTTTTGTTCCGGAAGTTACCCTTTTCAAGACCGTTTGGAACCTGCATAGCGGTGCTTTCTTCGGATTAGCCGGAAGATTGGTGGTGGATGCCATCGCCATCGTACTTATCATCCTTTCGATAACGGGCATCATCCTTTTCATTCTTCCTTACCGTATCCGCCGACAGAAGAGATTACAGGCAAGAGAAAGTATGCTGAAGCTTGGCAAGCAGATGGTTTTCAATGCCAAATGGCATAACAAGCTGGGATATGCCACCATCATCCTTACGCTCTGGCTAGCAATAACAGGAATGTGTCTCCGACCACCTTTGATGATACCTCTGGCGATGAACAAAACTACAGAAAAGGTGAAGGATGGAAATGTCTGGCACGATAAGCTTCGCGCTATCCGTTGGGATGCAGCAGAGGGCAACTGGCTTGTTTCTACCTCAGAAGGTTTTCTGCGAGTAGATGAGCATTTCTGCCAAAAACCGGTTTTATTGGATAAGAAGCAATCGCCAAAGATAAGTCCGATGGGAGTGAATGTTTTCGAGAGTGATGGCAAGGGTGGTTGGCTGATAGGATCATTCAGCGGCATGTTCCGTTGGAATCCGGAAAAGAATCTGATTGTGGATTATTTCACAGGGAAAGCCAACCAAGGAAAATCGATGATTCCGATTTCCAGTTCTTTGGTCAGCGGTTATTCCAAGGACTTCTTTGGAGGAAAAGAAGTGATTTTCGATTATAGCAAAGGGGCGAGCTTAGGTGAAACAGCATCTACCCCAGAGTTGCTTTCTGCCACCCCAATGTCACTTTGGAATGTGGCATTAGAACTCCATGTGGGTAGATGCTATTCTCCATTCTTAGGTCCCCTTTCCGACCTTTTCGTCTTCATCTCCGGCTTGCTGATTACGCTGGTTTTGCTTTCCGGCTATATCATTCTGCATCGGAGAAAGAAGAAGAGCCCCAAACTTCCTCAGAAATCTCTCTAACCAAATCTATCTTTGCCCATTGCTCAGCATCGGTCAGTTTATT
>USJD01000272.1 GCA_900554835.1 uncultured Prevotella sp.
GAGTGGTACACTTTTTAATTAGAAAGTGGTACACTTTTAAATTAGTATATACATTGCTTTTTACAAACAATTAGGTTTAATTTTACTAACTATGGGTAATAATACTTCCATCACGGAACATAAAAGACATTACTATCGGGAACTCCTATGCATCGGGGTTCCTATCATCATCGGACAGTTGGGAACCATCATTCTGGGATTCGCCGACACGCTCATGATCGGACATCACAGCACGGAGGAACTGGCGGCAGCAGGTCTCGTCAACAATATCATCACCTTCATCCTCGTTTCCTACATGGGATTCTCCTACGGTCTCACCCCTATCATCGGAAAACTCTACGGCATGGAGAAAACGGACGAAATAGGACAGAAAGTGAGAAACTCCTTCTTCGCCAACATGGTGGTGGGCGTAATCTTCTCGCTCTCCCTGGTGGTCCTCTACTTCAATCTCCATCGCATCGGTCAGCCCGAGGAACTCCTTACGCTCATACGCCCCTACTTCATCGTCAACCTCATTTCGGTGCTCTTCGTGGGCGTTTTCAATACGCTGAAGCAGTTTCTCGACGGAATCGGAAATACCAAGGTAGCGATGTGGGTGATGATCATGGGAAACATCGTCAATATCTTCGGCAACTGGGTGCTCATCTATGGTGTGGGCCCTTGTCCGGAAATGGGATTATTGGGTGCCGGAATCTCTACCTTGGCAAGTCGTGTACTCATGGCTGTGGCGATGGTGGGCATCATCGCCGTCACGAAGGAATACAGGGAATATCGCAACAATATCATAGCAAGCCGCATCAACGGGGCTGACTTCCGGGAGATGAACCGCCTGGGATGGCCTGTGGCGCTGCAACTGGCGCTGGAATCGGGCGCCTTTACGCTGAGCTGCGTGATGGTGGGATGGCTCGGAACGATTCCATTAGCTGCCCATCAGGTGATGATAACTATCTCCCAACTGTTCTACCTCGTACTCTCTGGTATGGCTGCAGCGCTGGCCATCCGAGTGAGCCATTTCGTGGGACAGAACGACTTTGCTGCAGTCAGAAGAAATGCCTACGACGGCTGGAGACTCAACCTGCTGTTCTCCCTCTGCATGGGCATTCCGGTGCTGCTGCTCAGACATCAGATAGGCGGATGGTTCAATGATAATGTGGAGGTGCAGCAGTACGTGGCCCTGCTGATCATCATGATGATGATCTACCAGTTTGGCGACGGTCTGCAATATACCTTTGCCAATGCACTGAGGGGTATTGCCTGCGTGAAACCGATGGTGACCTATGCTTTCATTGCCTACTTCATCATCTGTCTGCCGTTGGGTTATACGCTCGGTTTTCCTTGCGGCATCGGTATTTTGGGCATCTGGATCGCCTTCCCGTTCGGCCTCACGATTGCCGGTTTCCTCTACAAACACCGGTTTGAAAAGGAGCTGAGGAAAATGGAAAACATTTTTTTAGAAAAAAATTTTGATGTCTGATGGATATTTTGTTTTTTGCCCTCATAGAATCATCCCCCCAAAGGAATAGCCGGAGATTCTCATCTGGTAAAAACCGCCCCAGAAGTAAACTTATTCTATAAGGAGTATAAGTAAACATGAAACAACAGATAGTCTATAACCTGGAAGAATTTGCTGTCAAATATCATCTGACAGACATTTATGGCGCCTACGCTGCCCACTTCGCCATCAACGGCGAGGAAAACAACTGCGTAAGCTCGGAAGAACTGGCGGAAATGGTGAAGGAACGTACACTCTTCACCAAACTGCTGCTATTGAAACAGGGCAAATGCCTGCTGCATTTCAACAGCAATAAGAACGAAGCCCTGGAAGTGAAAACGGGCGAATTTCTCATTGCTTCGCCTAAGGAAATCGTAGAGTTGAAGGAGGTTTCGCCTGACTTTGAGGCGGAATGTATTCTGGTGGACGAGCATTTCACCGACCAGCCTACCCGATACCAGCCTTCACCTGAAAAGATGAAAAGCATCGCAGATATTTTCCACTTCGTGAGAGACATTGTAAGTCACCAGCACATCAACAAGATTGAGATGATCAAGAGTATGTTCAACGTGCTCAAACTCATCATCGAGGAACTGCCCTACGAGCAATGTTCCGTTTCCAACGACTTGGGGCACAAGAAGGAAGTGTATGAAATTTTCCTACATCACCTCTACCGCTTCTTCCGCAAGGAGCGACAGATTAGATTCTATGCCGACAAGCTGAATGTTTCTACCGCCTATCTCTCAAGACTGGTGAGGGAAATCAGCGGTTCTACGGTGAATGAGCACGTTACGTCACTGGTTTACAAGGAAATATGCAACCTGCTCACCCAGTCGGACATGACAATGGGGGAAATAGCCGACTATCTGAACTTCAGCGACCAGAGCGCCCTGACCAATTTCTTCAAGCAGCGGTCGGGAATGACGCCATTGGCGTATAGGGGGAAGAAATAAGAAAATTTTTGGAAAACAAAATAAAAAATCAAAGCCTGCAAGCGGAATCCGAGAGAGAGAGATAGATGGATTCGCCTGCAGGCTTCTTTAAAAGAATGTATATACTTGGATTCAATTAGTTATGGAAAGTGTTGTTTTTATTGATTTAACAAAGATTTTATCTTAACTTAGCAAAGTTTTTATTATTACTAAATGTATTTAGTATTAAATAGACGTCTATTTATCTCAAACAAACGTCTATTTTTTCGCAATTATCTTCAATTTATTTCAAGTCTTGTTTTTCAACTCTTCATATCCCACATTTATTTCAATGTGAACTTATGAGAATGAAGCATTTCCTTAGGGTCGAGTGCCTTGTCGAGCTCCTCCTTGCTCATCAGTCCCTGCTCTATCACGATGTCATAGACTGAGCGGCCTGTGGCATGAGCTTCCTTGGCTACCTTGGTGCTGGCCTTATAACCGATAATCGGATTGAGGGCAGTCACGATACCGATACTGTTCTTTACCATCTCATAGCAGCGCTCCTTGTTGACAGTAATGCCCAATACACATTCTTCTGTAAGGGTTTCGATGGCATTCTTCATCCAGGTAAGGCTCTCGAAGAGGCTCTCTGTGATGATAGGTTCCATCACGTTCAATTCCAACTGACCTGCCTCGGCTGCAAAGCTGATAGTTGTATCGTTGCCAATCACCTTGAAGCAAACCTGATTGGTCACCTCTGGGATAACTGGATTTACCTTGCCCGGCATGATGGATGAACCAGGAGCCTTAGGAGGAAGGTTGATCTCGTTCAGACCGCAGCGTGGACCTGAAGCCATCAGACGGAGGTCGTTACAGATCTTGGAAAGTTTCACTGCCAAGCGCTTCAAAGCTGAAGAATAGCTTACGTAAGCACCAGTATCTGGTGTAGCCTCCACCAAGTCGCTGGCAGATACGAAATTCTCACCGGTCAACTTACTGAGGTTGGCAGCACAGAGTTTAGCGAAGCCCGGAACGGCGTTCAGACCTGTACCGATAGCAGTACCACCCATATTGATTTCGTGGAGAAGCTTCACATTGCGCTCCAGATTGAGGATTTCCTCCTCCAGGTTGTTGGCGTATGCGTTAAACTCCTGTCCGATAGTCATCGGAACTGCATCCTGCAACTGAGTACGACCCATCTTGATGGTGTCGAAATACTCCTCAGCCTTGTAGCGGAAAGCGCTGATAAGTCCGGTAAGAGCGCCCACGAGATGAGCATTCATGCGGATGAGGGCGAGGCGGATGGATGTAGGATAAACATCATTTGTACTCTGTCCGCAGTTGCAATGGTCGTTAGGAGAAACATACAGATAGTCACCCTTCTCACGTCCCAAGATTTCGAGGGCACGGTTGGCGATCACCTCATTAGCATTCATATTGACAGAAGTTCCAGCACCACCCTGTACCATGTCGATAGGGAAATTCTCGTGCCACTTGCCGTCTATGATTTCGCGGCAAGCCTCAGCCATAGCTCCGGAAATCTCATCATTGATAACTCCGAGAGAATGATTGGTCTGGGCAGCTGCCAGCTTCACGTATGCAATAGCGATGATGAAATCAGGATTATCACGCATCGTCTTGCGAGAAATATGATAATTGTTAATACCGCGCTGAGTTTGTACACCGTAAAGTGCGTCAGCAGGAACTTTGAGTTCACCTAAAAGGTCAGACTCTACTCTGAATTTCTTTTCGTCAGCCATAATGTTATGTCGTTTAAGTTAGTATTTATCTTATTAGTTATTGTTTCTACTGCAAAGATACGATGATTTTTGCTGAAGTTATTTATAAAAAACGAACCATTATTTGTAAAAAGCAAACTTGGTTTGATTTTTTGGGATTTTTCTCCTTTTTCCCTCCTCTTTTAATAATTCAAGTTCAGGAGTTAAAGAAGTTAAAGGAGTTATCGCTCCCTATGGTCGCTGAGGAGTTAAGACAATAGTCTTT
>USJD01000273.1 GCA_900554835.1 uncultured Prevotella sp.
AGGTGGTATACTTTTTAATTATTAGGGGTGGTACACTTTTAAGTTAGAATCTACATAAAAAGCAAAGATGCTGCTTCAGAAAAGTCGTGCAAAGTTACTGCTTTTTTCTGATATAAGCAAGAAATAGGCGTGAAATAAAGGATAAAGTGATTGTAAAACCTTAATGACACCCACTCTTAATGACACCAGAAGAGTGGGAGTAATGCAGCCGAATTAATCTGGCTTGCCATTCAATAAAGTTATAGTATTTGTAAATTCAGATACTAAATCATTAAACAGAGGATTGTCTCTTCTGATAATCAATGCTGCGTAATTCTCATTTTCTTCTTCATCGTAAACAACTTGAGGGAGAAAAAGAAAATCATCATTCTCTGCATAAACAGAAAACCAATAACTGAATAGACGACTTCTCATTTTTTGCATTCCATCGCCAGTTTCACATATATATAATAATGCAGCTTGATTTTTACGAAAGAATTCATCCACAATACACATTACCGTTTCTCTAACTTTGGAATCTCGTGGTGATTTGGTTCCTTCATAATTAGTCAACGCAAACTGATATGACTCTCCGCTTTGCAGCAATTCGTCTTTTTCAAAAGCAACACTAAAGCTTACTCCAAAGTCGCTTACAAACTTGAATAAGCCTGTTGAAAAATCCAATTCAACAATATAAGGAGAATTGGCATTTATTCTATCTAATTCCAATTCTTCCATTACAAGACATTAAAGTTTACAGGTTCTTCGCCCGTACGTAATTTGTAGTCTTCATAAAGCATCTTCTGCATCTTGTCAACCATGGCTTTCTTTGTAGCCTTGGCTGATTCCCAACGTCTAAGAGCCTCTTCTCTTGTTAATTTATTCATATTCAATCCTCCATTATTAATAACCAAATATATCCGTTAAAACCTTAATGACACCCTCTCTTAATACTATCCCCTCTGCATTTCCATGATGAAGTCGTCGGCAATGTAACTTTCTCGCCGTTCCCTCCACGCAGGATGCAGCGAAGGCAAGTTTGATTTCTTCCAAGGGCAATTGTATTCTGTTGCGTTCTTGTGCCATAAGCTCCCCTCTTACTCCTCAATATCTCTTTTCTGAAATTTTCTGCAAATATAAGCATTATTTTTCTAATATGCAAGCTTTTCCGATTTTAATATTAAATAATTGAGTCTGTTTGAGTATTTTTGGAGTGATAACTATCTGAAAATCAAATAGATAACGAGTTGAAAAAGTTCTTTCTAACTTTTTTTGCCATATTCTTGTTTTCTGCTCAGAAAAATTGTACCTTTGCACCAGCATTGCGAAAGAAAGCTCCTCTTGTACTGAAAACAGCCATAAAAGACGACTCTCCTTGGTCTAAATTGATGACAGGCGCCGCTCATCAATAACGGCCAAAATAAGAAGTAAAGTTCCGAAAGTTTTTTACTACCGTAACAAGAACTTTCGAGAATAGACAAAAGAGCTTTTGACAGCCGTCCAAAACTCTTTTTACGTATGTGACAAAGTTTGGGAAGATACTTTTTCTCCCGAACCATCCAATTATCTCTGTTTATTTTCACAACATTAACATTAGCGTGTGTTCCCCGTCTCTGTACCCACTTTTATTTTTCCCTGCCCACGGAAAAATTCTTGCGTGGGCAAGGAGAAAAAAATACCCGAGCAGAGAAGGGAAATTATAAAAGTATTTGTAGGAAATAAAAAGGGTGCGTCATGGACTTATGACACACCCTCGAACGTTTTTTTTTATTATCTTTATCCGAAGTTATCATACATGATGCTCTCAGGATCCACTCCCAGAGAATCGAGATAATCGGTTACGGTCTTGATCAGCATTGGAGGTCCGCAGAGATAGTACTCGCAATCCTCTGGTGCCTCGTGATCCTTCAAGTAGGTATCACGGATGCAGTTAACAGCAAATCCCTCGTAGTACTTCACGCCCTGAGCATCTGCCACTGGGTCCTTGCGGTCGAGTGAAAGATGGAAGTGGAAGTTAGGGAATTCCTTCTCAAGCTCCCAGAAGTCCTCCAGGAAGAACGCCTCACCCAATGCACGCGCTCCGTAGAAGAAGTGCAACTCACGGTCGGTAGTATGCAATGTCTTGGTCATGTGCATGATCTGCGCACGCAATGGAGCCATACCGGCACCACCACCAATCCAAATCATCTCCTTGCCCGATGTGAAGTTAGGATGGAAGTCGCCGTAAGGACCACTCATCATTACCTTGTCGCCTGGCTTCAATGAGAAGATGTAAGAAGAAGCGATACCTGTTGGTACGTTCTGGAATCCTACCTGTGGACGTGGCAAGAATGGAGTTGTGGCGATACGGACAGTAAGGGTGATGATGTCACCCTCGTCAGGATAGTTCGCCATAGAGTAAGCACGAACGGTAGGCTCTGGATTGTGAGCCTTGAGAGAGAAGATGTTGAACTTCTTCCATGCTCCGATGTACTCCTCGCCAATGAGATCCTTGTCGAAGTCCTTGTCGTAATCGATGCAGTCGTATGCAGGAATCTTGATCTGAGCGTAAGAACCCGGAACGAAGTCCATGTGCTCGCCTGGAGGCAAAGCCACCTTGAACTCCTTGATAAAGCTGGAAACGTTCTTGTTGGAGATCACCTCGCACTCCCACTCTTTCACGCCCATCACACTCTCAGGCACCTTGATCTTCAGGTCGCCCTTCACCTTGCACTGGCATCCCAGACGCCAGTGGTCCTTAATCTGCTTGCGGGTGAAGTGAGGCTTCTCAGAATCGAGAATCTCGCCGCCGCCCTCGAGCACCTGAACCTTACACTGGCCACAACTTGCCTTACCACCGCAGGCAGAAGGCAGGAAGATGCCGTTCTCATTCAGCGTAGTCATCAAACTGCTGCCCTGAGGCACGTTGATGGTCTTGTCGCCATTGATTTCGATATTTACATTTCCGCTAGGGCTCAGATACTTCTTAGCCACGAGCAGGATGATAACCAGCAGGAGAATCACCACGAGGAAAACTCCGATACTAGCCAATATAAATGATGTATTACCCATATCTATAGTCCTCCTATTTTAGATTTTCAAGCCTGAGAAGCAAAGCATAGCCATTGCCATGAGGCCTACTGTGATAAATGTGATGCCGAGTCCCTGCAATGGCTTTGGCACGTCGCAATACTGCATCTTCTCGCGAATGGCACCCATCAAGACGATGGCAAGTGTCCAACCGAGACCGGAACCTACTGCATATACGATGCTATCCCATACTGAGGTGATAGCCTGAGTATTGGCAGGATCCATCAGGATGCGCTGCTGCATGAAGAGCGATGCACCCATGATGGCACAGTTTACGGCAATCAATGGCAGGAAGATACCCAAAGCTGCATAGAGCGATGGAGAGAACTTCTCTACGACCATCTCGACCAACTGCACGATACCGGCGATGACTGCGATGAAGAGGATGAAACTCAGGTAAGTGAGATCCACACCCAAGATTCCGTCAGCGCTGAGCACCTTGGTCTGCAACAGGTAATCTACTGGTACGGTGATGAGCAACACGAAGGTTACTGCAAGACCCAATCCCAAAGAGGTCTTCACGTTCTTAGATACTGCCAAGTATGAACACATACCCAAGAAGTAGGCGAAGATCATGTTATCGACGAAAATCGAACGGAAAAACAAACTTATTGCGTGCTCCATCTTACTGCTCCTCCTTATAAATATAGGCACGATGTACCCAGATTACACATCCAACGAGAATCAGCGCCATCGCTGGCATCGTCATCATACCGTTGTTAACATATCCGAAATCGTAAGCTCCCTCTGGAATCAGCTGGAAACCGAGCAATGAGCCACGGCCTAAAAGCTCACGTACTGCACCCACAATCACGAGGATGAGGGCATAACCCAAACCATTACCTACACCATCGAGGAATGAAGGCCAAGGCTTGTTCATCATGGCGAACGCCTCCAAACGACCCATCAGGATACAGTTGGTGATGATCAGACCCACATACACAGAGAGCTGCACGCTCACGTCGTAGGCGAAAGCCTTCAGCACCTGGCTCACGATGGTAACCAGGGCAGCAACTACCACCAGCTGGACGATGATACGGATGCGCTGAGGGATGGTGTTGCGGATGATGGAAATAATCACGTTAGAGAATGCCGTGATGATAGTAACGGCAAGTCCCATCACAATGGCTGGCTTCAACTGTGAAGTAACAGCCAAGGCACTACAGATACCAAGCACCTGGACGAGGACAGGGTTGTCGCCGTTCAGTGGCTTGATGAATGCCTCCTTATTTTGTTTACTAAATAATGCCATAATTTCGCTTAATTATTTAATGAATTTAGCAAGACCTTCCTTGAGCATTGCATCCACACCATCAGATGTCA
>USJD01000274.1 GCA_900554835.1 uncultured Prevotella sp.
CGGTGTTGTTATTTCTGAGGAGAAGGGCTTGAAGTTGGAGCAGGCAACATTGGAAATGCTGGGCTCTGCTGACAAGGTTACTGTTACCAAGGATAATACAACTATCGTAAACGGTCATGGCGAGAAGGCTAATATCCAGGATCGTGTAGCTCAGATCAAGAACGAGATTGAGAACACCAAGTCTTCTTACGACAAGGAGAAACTTCAGGAGCGTTTGGCTAAGCTCGCCGGTGGTGTGGCTGTCCTCTATGTAGGTGCCAACTCTGAGGTGGAAATGAAGGAGAAGAAGGATCGTGTGGATGATGCTCTCTGCGCAACTCGTGCCGCTATCGAGGAAGGTATCGTAGCTGGTGGTGGTACTACTTATATCCGTGCTCTTGAGGCTTTGAAGGATATGAAGGGTGATAACGCTGATGAGACTACGGGTATCCGCATCGTTGAGCGTGCTATCGAGGAGCCTCTCCGTCAGATTGTTGCTAACGCAGGTGGCGAGGGTTCTGTAGTTGTTAATAAAGTACGCGAGGGTGAAGGTGACTTCGGTTACAATGCCCGCAAGGATGTTTACGAGGATATGCGCCAGGCTGGTATCGTTGACCCTGCCAAGGTTGAGCGTGTGGCTTTGGAGAATGCAGCTTCTATCGCTGGTCTTTTCCTGACTACAGAGTGCGTGTTGGTTGACAAACCAGAGCCAGCTCCTGCTGCACCAGCTGCAGCTCCAGGTATGGGCGGCATGATGTAAAAAGCATCTGATAGAAAAAGCAGTGTCTGACAGAAAAAGACGTATTTTTCTGCTCAAGATGTATTTTTCTGCAAAAGTTGCATTTTACGGTTGATGATGCATCAAACATCGGATATCGTATTTAAGTAGCTAAAATGTAAACTACAAATAACAAAACGGGGGTGATTCTTACGAATTATCCCCGTTTTTAACTATTTTAGCACTTTTTGCTGCATTTTTTCTGCAAAAATACTTGCACGTTATTGATATTTTGTGTATCTTTGCAACGTGAAAAGAAAAGTATCGGCTTTGAGCCGACAAAGATATTTTTTTTGATTTGTTTTAGTAGATTAGTTTTTAAGTAGTTTGTTTTTTGGAAATCGGTTGTCGTGAGACATCCGATTTTTTTTGTGCCCTTTTCTTTCGTTTTCCTTTGTGTTTTCCGCAAAAAGTATTAACTTTGCAGCATGAGAAATATTGATTGGAAAAAAATGCTGGTCTTCCTGATCGTGATAGGTGGACTGATATATATTACTAAGGTTGCATTGGGAATGACTTCTCTGAATTCTTTCCTTGCTACCTTGGGTGTGTTGTTGATTCTTTTTGTGGGGGATAATTTCGCCCAGCAAATAGATGATAAGCGCAAGCGCCGTAAACTGCAAGAGAATGACGAGGACGAGTAGTCCCAGGACTGGTTCTTGCGAGAATTTTGATTAAATAACATAGAAATAATCAAGGGTGGAAAAGTTAATAGAACTCTATAAGCAATGGAAGGGTGAAGAACCTGCCAACGTGGTTAAGTTGGCTGGACAGGGGAGTAACCGCCAGTATTTCCGTATTACCCAGCAAAGTGGTGAAACGGTGGTGGGCGTCATCGGTACCAGCCGTGACGAGGATCATGCGTTCGTGTATCTGGCTAATCATTTTAATCTCAGGCAATTGCCTGTGCCGAAAATCTTAGCTGTCAGCGATGATGAACTCCGGTATATTCAAACTGACTTGGGTAGTGTGTCACTTTTTGATGCCATCAAGGGTGGTAGAGATGCGGGTGGCAGATATAATCAGAAGGAAAAGGCTCTGCTGATCAAGACCATACGTGAATTGCCTAACATCCAGTTGCGTGGAGCACGTGGACTGGAGTGGGAGAATTGTTATCCTCAGCCGGAATTTGATGTGGATAGTGTGCTCTTCGACCTGAATTATTTCAAGTATTGTTTCCTGAAACCTACTGATCTGGATTTCCATGAACTGAAACTGGAAGCCAACTTCCGACTTTTTGCCAAGGACTTGACGTCTGAGCCGATGGACTGTTTTCTCTATCGTGATTTCCAAGCGCGCAATATCATGCTTGACAAAGAAGGAAATCCATACTTTATTGATTTCCAGGGTGGCCGTAAGGGACCGTTCTATTATGATTTGGCTTCTTTCCTGTGGCAGGCTTCTGCTCAATATTCATTCAAGTTGAGACGGGAACTGGTATGGGAATACTATCAGTCACTCAAGAATTATACGGAAGTTCCGTCTGTCCGCCATTTCGTCAACCGTCTGAGTCTCTTCGTTCTCTTCCGCACCCTTCAGGTATTGGGTGCTTATGGCTTCAGGGGGTATTTCGAGCGTAAGAAGCATTTCTTGGAGAGCATTCCTCCAGCCATCCAGAATCTGCGTGATCTCCTGAAGATGGGTGAAAAGGTGTTCCCTTATCCTTATATGATGGATATGTTGCGCCGACTGACCGAACTGCCTCAGTTTGCCCGTATCGAAAGTGCGGCTGTCAACCGTGCTGACGGATATAAGACAACGGAAAACAATATCTATATTTCGCATCCACAGGACGGTCCGGCTACTTTCTCCAAGTATGACGGCAAGGGGCCGCTGGTGGTCAGGGTTTTCAGTTTCTCTTTCAAAAAAGGTATTCCGGAGGATCCTTCTGGCAATGGAGGCGGTTATGTCTTCGACTGTCGCAGCACGCACAATCCGGGCAGATATGAACCTTATAAGAAGTTGACAGGACTGGACGAGCCTGTAATCCGATTCTTAGAGGATGATGGGGAAATTCTGAAGTTCCTGGATCATGTCTATGCACTTGCCGATCATCATGTGAATCGCTACATTCAGCGTGGTTTTACCTCTCTGATGTTCTGTTTCGGTTGTACAGGTGGTCAGCATCGCAGTGTTTATTCAGCCCAGCATCTTGCCGAGCATATCCACGAAAAGTTTGGTGTGGAGGTAAGAATTTGTCATCGGGAACAGAAGATTGAGCAGGTTTTGCCTGCAAAACAATAATATTTGGCGTGCAAATTTGGCTATATCGCAAAAAGTTAGTAAATTTGCACGCACATTAAACGATAGCTATTTGGCAATGATGCAAGCAATGATATTCGCAGCAGGTTTGGGCACTCGCCTGAAGCCTCTTACCGACCGCATTCCGAAGGCCTTGGTAAGGGTGGGGGGAGAACCTTTGCTCAAACGTGTCATCTTTCAACTGAAGGATGCAGGTTTCACTCGCATTGTAGTGAACGTGCATCATTTTTCAAATCAAATTACAGATTATCTCAAGGAGAATGACAATTTCGGCATGGACATCCGCATCAGCGATGAAACGGATAAACTGCTCGAAACGGGTGGAGGTATCCGGAAAGCATGGCCACTCTTCGATTCTCATGAGCCTGTTCTGATACATAATGTGGACATTCTCAGTAATGTGGATCTGAAGAAGTTCTATCAGATGAAGACCCAGGATTTATTGGAAACTTCTGCTTCTGATACAGAGGAACCTCCATTGGCAGCCCGACTCTTAGTGAGTGAACGCAAGACCAAGCGCTATCTTCTCTTTGATGATACGATGAGACTGGTGGGCTGGACGAATATTGAAACGGGTGAGGTGAAGAGTCCTTATCAACATCTCGATCCTAAGAAATATAAGATGTATGCTTTCTCCGGTATTCACATGGTGGCTCCATCTATCTTCCCGCTGATGGATGAAGAACCGGATAAGTTTCCTATCATGGACTTCTATCTCAGAAACTGTGACAAGGTGCGGATTGAGGGATATGTGAAAAACGACCTCAAACTGATGGATGTGGGAAAGCAGGAAACGCTGAAAGAAGCGGAGGAGTTTCTGAATGAGTTAAAGTGAAGAGTGAAGAACGAAGAATGAAGAATTCAATTGCTTTGCTTATCATCAAGTTCTAAAGTCACAGTTACAAGTTAAAATTTAAAGTTTAATATATTATGCAACAGAAGATTATTATTTTGGATTTCGGTTCACAGACCACGCAGCTGATTGGCCGTCGTGTTCGTGAGCTCGATACCTTCTGCGAGATTATGCCTTACAACAAGTTTCCAAAGGATGACCCATCTGTGATTGGTGTCATCTTGAGCGGTAGCCCTTACTCCGTTCATGATCCGGAAGCTTTCAAGGTAGATCTGAGCCAGTTTATTGGCCGTATTCCTGTGCTCGGCATCTGCTATGGTGCTCAGTTCCTCTCTTACGCCCAGGGCGGTAAGGTGGAGGCTGCTGACAGCCGTGAGTATGGTCGTGCCAACTTGGAGCAGTTCGACAAGGAGAATCCTTTGTTCAAGGGATTCATCGAGAACTCTCAGGTTTGGATGAGTCATGGTGATACCATCACTGCGATTCCTGAGG
>USJD01000275.1 GCA_900554835.1 uncultured Prevotella sp.
TTACCACAGCAACACCTCTTGCCCAGGCTTCCAACACCACCATAGGGAAACCCTCATGGCGGGAGCACATACAATAAATGCTTGCTTTATTCCAGACGTCCTCCTTTTGCTTGCCTGTGATATAACCAGTAAAGGTAACACTATCATCCAAAACCATAGTTTGAGCCATAGCTTGGAAGCGCTCCACTTCACCATTTCCCATGATGGTCACATGCCAGTCAGGGAAATCCGCCTTCAGATTCTTCCATGCCTTCAAGAGCAAATCCGGATGCTTGTTATCATTCAGAAAGGCAGCCATGATGATACTTTTTTCTTTGATAGAATAATCCACGGCTGGAGTCGGAGCACAGGCATTATAGATAACAGCAGTCTTGGCTTTCACTGTAGGAAACCATTCAGCAAAACACTTCTGCCACTTCTTTGCCAACAGCACCACACAATCAGCTCGGTTCAGACACCATATAAACAATTTATTATGCGTATGATCTTCCAGTTGATTCCCCATGTGGATATGCATGATAATCTTCTTTCTGCCAAGCAATGCTAATAAGAGCACAGGCATTTGAATAATCAGGCAAATCTTATCAGGCACCGTATGGAAATGGACAATATCATACTGCCATATCGTAAACAGCGCCTTGAAATAAGCCTTCACCGCATACCACAATTTCACTCCATATCCTCTCTGGATTTGAGTACCAAGCCATCCGCAATGATACTTCTCCCAGAAAAGCATCGTCTTCATCAGGCGCAGCACACTCGCCACGCCACCACCACTCTGCTCGGCAGAACCGACCATTAAAACTTTAGACATAAATATAAGCTATTTTATTACCTTTAGCCTTTTTAAAAGCCACAACAATCCAAACAACAGAAAACCAAGCCGATTACGAATTAAAAAGAGAGGAACTGATATTCTTAACGGGCAACCACTTAAACATATAGATTTAATTGCTGTTTTAACATCTGAAAGAGAAACATAAGTACAAATAGCCTTCCATCCTAAAATAAAAGAAAAATCACTCAACTTAACATATAATTCCAGTAACGATAAAACTAAACTCCCTGAATAATAACAAAATATATCAGTATCCTTTTTCTTAATGAAAATATCTCTTACAATTCCTCTCTCCCTTACACCATCTATTTTATTACTTAAAAGAGCTTTTGGATTTATTAGACCTTGAGACATACAACCTGAATCACGAATGATATAATGATAGAGTTGTTGATCAATTGTTACCACCTTATTTGCATAACATAGAAATCTCAAAATAAAAAATCTATCTTCAGACATTTTTACGCCTTTAGGAAATATAATGTGATTATTTTTAATAACAGAGGATTTAAAAAGAAAACGCCAAACAGATGCCCATTCATTGGTTTCATAAAAAGCAGATTTCCCAAATTGTTTTAAACTATTTCCAGCATAGCCAATAAAACGAGGAACAAGCTCTTTTAAAATTTCATTACCTTCATAAATTGCATTTCCTTTGTTACCATTGAAATCAGCACCATTTGATTTATAATGAAATTGAATAGCATCGGCTTGATTTTTTTCACACTCTTCTAAGGAAATTTCTAATAATCGAGCATCTATATCATCATCTGGATCCATGAAATAAATGTATTCACCTTGTGATAGTTTGATACCTTCATTTCGTGCTTGAGCAACACCCTGATTTAGGAAATCATAGACTTTAAATTGACTACGGAAACAATGTTTTTTAATAACCTCTAAGGTATTATCAGTACTTCCATCATTTATAAATATTACTTCATAATCCGTAAATGTTTGTTTCAAAATAGCATTCACAGCATTATCTATATAACATGCTACATTATAACAAGGTAAAATGATACTTACCTTGTATTTATAATTCACTACATTATTCATGAATTTTATATTTATCTATTTTTATGTGTTTCCAACATTTTTTTCCTCATTTCCTCTCTTCTTCTCTGTTCCATAGCATTTCTATTGGCATTCAGACACAATGCTATCAGCATACAATATCCCATACCTTTACCTGAAAGCCAAGATGAATCAGCAGTCTGCTCAATAGCAAGACAACAGAAGGTGATCATAGCTACACGATAATAGCGCATATCAGCAATAATATCAAAAGCTGCCAAACGACGCTTCCAGAACCAGCAGAAGAAAAATACACCGACGATACCAAACTGTGCCAAGGTGGGATAATAGGCATCACAAATAAAACAACCAGAACCAACTGTAGCATCTCCTAATCCCCAGATACCATTTAAATTATACTTATAATAAAGAGGTGAATAATACTTCCATGCACCATTACAAGCAAAAGTACCCATACCTGAACCGAATGGCAAATAATCCCATAGGATTCGTAACGATGTTTTATATGTCATAGGACGAGCCAATTCTTCGTTGCTTAATCCAGAAACATAATAAGCATCAAATCTTGTCCACGTTACCATCAATATGACAGTTACCAACAAAACTACGTATATCATAGTTTTAGGGGACTTAAAATTCAAACGCTGTTTAACATAAAACACAAAAGCTATAAAGCAAACCACCTCGCCCATGAATTTAAACTTAGGTGCCAACATACCAGTTAAAACCAACAAAAGAGCGATATTTCGATTACGCTTTGTTGCTTTTGTAAAGAGATACCACGACATACCGGTACATATAGCTAACTGGCCAAGAACAGGGAACTCTGCTTCTACCTGAGTATCTAAGGTCTGCGGATGATAGACAATCCAAGAGAATAAAGTTATAACCATTGTACCTAACATCCATTTCTTTTGCCCCTTGGTAAACCTTGGATTCAAAATCCAAGTACAATAAATAATAGTATATGGACGAATTTCTTGCACCAAATCGAGCCAAACTGCACCAGAGACATTAGCGCCAAAAAGCAGCGAATAAACGGTATAGAAAGCTATCAGTCCAATACAAGCCATAAACTCTTTCCATGGTCGCCTATTAATACTGCGATTATTACTATACATCCACAATGTATAGACAAATAATAAAACCGTCATTGCCTCATCTACGCTGGAGAAACCAGGAAGATCATTATAAGCGATACATGTAGGAAAGTATATAATCCAATAAATGGTAAAAAAACGAGATATATTCTTCATTTTTCAAAATTTAATTTATCTTTAGTGTTTATTCTCAAACGGTATTTGAAACCATCTATATTTTTTACGAGCCCAAGTCTTTTGACCTACAACATAGACTAATTGCACTAACCATTTCGGCAATATATTTTTAATAGATTTTGCCTGAGATTTCTTCTGCCAGCTACCTGCGTAGTTATGAGCGCAGAAACTCTTTGCAGTCTGATGTACCTCTATAGAATTGCGACTATTAAAGTAATTCTTATCAAAGACAAACATCTGTTTCATCTTCAGATTGTAGTCCATAAAATTCAAAGCCGACAAGTCCGAAACTCTCCAGAATTTATAGCCCAAACCTGTTAGTACATGATGAAAACGACAAGGAAGAGGCAGCATATCATAACTTCCGTCTTCTTGAATGAAAGACCTGTCTGTATAGGAGTCCATCATATCCTTTACCCATTTACATCCAGACTCGCATCCTATAACAGCAGCTTCAAATGCTCGTATCTGGTCGTGTCCAACAAAATAAGGTAAATTCAACAATGGATCAAAACTTTTATACACCAAAACATCCGAATCTAAATAGATACCGCCATAGTTATACAAAGCAAAAAGGCGAATATAATCTGCAGCAAAAGCATATTTCTTAGCCTCAAATGCTTGCTTTGTCCAAATAGTACTATTTATATCGAATCGTTTAGTATCCCATACCCAGACTTCGTAATCTGGCAGATACTTCTTCCATGTATCTAAACACTTTTGAATCTCTGCAGGATATGGATCACCCGATAACCAACAGAAATGAATAATTTTTGGTATCATTGTTTATGATTTAAATATTTGAAATTCAACACTCAGCTTTTCCATCAGCCATTTCATTCTCATATTCCAACTTCCAAGTCTTTCTGCAATTTCACGATTTTTATCCACAAGAGACTGATAATCTTCAATATGTTCTATCACATCAGCAATCAGTTCTTCTGCCGAAATTTTATCACTCAACTCTATTACAGGATTATATCCGATAAAATCAATGAGTTCTTGTGGAGCATGCCCCACCATCACCATTCTTGAGAACATACATTCCCAATAGCGCTGCGTAAGGGTTTCAATATCACCAGCAATCTCTGGCTGTGTGATACTTCGTGGCAAAGCAATAGTTACTTTAGCATTCCCCATCGCCTCATATAGCTGCTCATTGGTATA
>USJD01000276.1 GCA_900554835.1 uncultured Prevotella sp.
AGGAAATACTTGTATGCAAGCACTTCAAGCTATTTCATTCCATGAGAACGTATCTAACAATAGTAAGGGATGTGGGGGTGTCATGCGCATTGCGTCTATACCTCTATTTTATAATGGTATGAAAGACCATGACAAGTCACATCTTATAAATTATAACCAAAATGTTGTTGATGAAATAGTAAGGGCAGCGGGTGAAACTGCCAAGATTACCCACAAGCATCCCCTTGGTTGGATTCCAGCGGCTTTGCTCGCCTTCATCATTGATGAAATGTTGGACTGCGAAAAATCCAAAATGACCAGTTATCGGTTTGCGTTGGTTGTTGACAATGGTATAAAACTCATAAAAAGAAAATATCCAGAACAAATAAAATACATTCTGCAGCTCCAATATTTATTAGAGAAAGCAGCTCGCCGAGCAATATCCCCTCTTTCGGATGAAGAAGCTATTCGGCAAATAGGAGAAGGTTGGGTTGCAGATGAAGCTTTGGCTATCGCTGTATTTTGTGTAATGAGATACCCAAATGATTTTGAACGAGCTATTATTGCGTCTGTGAATCATTCTGGGGACAGTGACTCTACAGGTTCAATCACAGGCAATATTATTGGTGCTCTACTCGGTGTGTCTGCAATTCCGACATGCTATAAAGAGCATTTAGAACTGAAATGGTTAGTTGAAGAACTTGCTGACGATTTGGCATTAGGTATTCCTGTATCAGAATATGCAGACAATTATGATACTCCAGAAAAGTTGAGATGGATTGATAAGTATATTGAAAGTCCATCTATGGATGTTGTTCCTATCAGAAACTCTTATTTGGTTGATAGAGAATTGGGGATATATGCAGGGGAATATCCAGGGGACAAAGATGAAAACAAATGCCGTATTAAACTACATAGTTGGAGCAACTTCAAGTATTTTTACGACTTAACTGTATTTGGAGAATTAAATCCATATAATCAACACCTGAACTCGCAACAACTTTACGAGAGATTCCCTATTCCAGATTGTGGAATACCACAAGACACAAACTCTGTAGCCCGACTATTAGATGAAATTATCTATAGATGTAAAGGTAATTCTGAGGATATGAAAAGAGGTTATGAGAAAAGTGTAAAGAGAGAATATGAAAAAACTTACATCCACTGTTGGGGAGGTGTAGGAAGAACTGGTACTATTGTCGCCTGTTATTATGCTTATAGGATGAAAGGGAACGGCTACACCATTGATGAGATTTATCGTAAAGCATTGGATATGTTGGCTGATAGTTTCTCCCGTTGTCCTAAATCAAAATACAGGATTTCTCCAGAGAATCAACAGCAAAGAGATTTCATCAAGAAATTTATAGCTAATGAATGTATGTAGAATAAGTATTGAGAATTGTATACTTGCCATTTGGAATCAATTGACAAGAAAGGGCGCGTGGCGAAACATTTTTGTCACGCACAATGCTTTTGGGATATTCAGCAGGTATAGCCATATATCTCGCCGGAATGGAAAACCTAAGATTCCTTATCCTAATAAGAAAGTTGCACTAAGAGCAGCAGAAGCAATGGGAAAAAAGCATGGTGTGCATTTTTCTGTTTACAAATGTGCATGGTGTGACGGATGGCATATAGGGAAGAATGCGCAGAATAAGATCAAGTCAGACGCATTGGAGAATAAAGCATAGGTGTCTGAGGATGCAAATAAGTGTTTGATGTTTGACTATTAACAGATGGGAGAATTATTACAACAAATAAAAAACATATGACTATGATTGTTAAGAAAGGACTTCTTTTGTGTTGTATATGCTTCAGTATGTGTTTGCTTAGTTGCAATCACAATAACGAGGTTGGTGTTCAAGATGTAACAAAGGACACTGTGACCTCTAAAACTGTACCAACTGTTTGTTTGTACACTTTGGGGAATGTATCAAAAAACTTGCGTGAAGCAATGCTGGACTCTTTAAAAGCACATTATCCTAAATGTAAATATGTAGGCAACATAACTTTGGATAAAAAAGCGATGACAACAAAAAGAAAAGATCATGTACGTTATAGAGCTGATTTGCTGAATAAGCAATTGAAAATATTCAAATCAGATTCTACCATCGTCATTGGACTGACACAAGCAGATATAGGATTGGACAATTTCCGTAACCGACCTCATAGTGGTATAATGGGACTTGCAAGTGGCATTGGTACAGGTGTAGCGGTATTCTCATCGTACCGTCCTCATGGTTACGAGCAATTGTTTAGTGTGATGCTTCATGAAATAGGTCATACACAAGGATTACGACATTGCCCTGATACGAATTGCATGATGCAAAACGCTAAAGGAGGAAATCCATTTGCAAAGACAAACAGTTTTTGTGTTAAATGCAAAAAGTTCATGAAGAATCGACATTGGAATTTATAAACAGGTAATACAAGATAATAGATAACAAAGTTTCGTATGAAGCATGATAATTGAAACAACCTATGGAAGAAAATAATAAGGCAACCTCACGTAATGGACATGAGTTGAAGGATATGTATGATCCAGAGACCAATACGTTGGATATACGGTCAAATGGTCTTTATCCTTCAAATGTATTGAGCAATCTGTGCAGCAATGGATTTCGTTTCGATGGAATGATATGTGGCAGCATGGAGGGGTTCCTTCAGTCGTTGAAGAGACAAGACATCAACAAGCAACGTCAGATATGCAGCATGAAAGGTGGCAATGCAAGAAAGATGAGTGTAATATCATGGCAAACAGACCAAATAGTATGGTGGAAAGGAAAGGCAATAGACAGACAAAGCCAAACATACCAAGATTTGATTCATCGTGCTTACAAGGCAATGTTTGAACAAAATGAACGTTTCCGTGCTGCTCTGATGCAAACAAGGGGGATAGTACTGGCACATTCTACTGGCGAGAACAATCCATACAAGACGATATTGACACCAACGGAACTGTGTGGAATATTGATGGAGTTGCGTGATAACTATGACAAGCGAGACAAAACTCAAGAACTCATCGAAAAGTCTGTCACCAACGAACTGGGAGATTTGCATTCAGAGAAACCAACGGCAAAGAAGATTGTCTATGTTGATATGGGTGGAGTACTGATGGATTTTCATGCAGGACTGGAACTGATTGGCGATGAACTTCGCAAGGAATATGCAGGAAGATATGATGAAGTGCCGAACATCGTTTCTTATCTACCACCTGTGAAAGGTGCTGTCGAGGCTATGTATGCCTTACAACAAAGTGGTAAATACGATGTTTATATCCTTTCAACCTCTCCTTGGAGTAATCCAACAACATGGTCAGACAAAGTGGAATGGATAAATAGACATATGGACAAGTATTATTGTAAACGTCTAATTCTCTCTCACCACAAGAATTTACTCAGAGGTGACTATATCATTGATGATAGAGGAAAACATGGAACAAGTGGATTCAAGGGAGAATGGCTTCGCTTTGGAAGTCAAGAATTTCCTAATTGGGAGAGTGTACTTGAATATCTCCAGGTGTAAGAAATGATATTGATATCATCAATTAATAGGTAAAGTAAAGAATTACTAATAAAGAAAATTGTCTCCCTCAGCTCAATTTGATATAAAATCGAATGGGCTGAGGGATTTTTATATACTTTGATGATAGGAATGGTTACTTGTTTTACTCTATACACATAAACAAATAAAGTTTATAACACAAAAAATATCAGATAATATGGAAGATATAAAAGACAAGACTGCAATGCAGAAGACTCAAATCTTCAATGTGATAATCCTTGACCGTAGTGGTTCTATGCAGAGAATACGTCAAGCAGCAGTGGATGGGTTCAACGAAACCTTGGTTGGAATCAAGAAAGCGCAAGAGAAATTTGCCGACACACAGGAGCATTTCGTTTCACTGGTTACTTTTTGTAGCTGTGAGACATGTAATGTTTTTGACAAAGTTCCTGTGGGTAAAGCGCATCCGTTGAGCATGAACGACTATGAACCATGTTGTTCAACTCCTTTATACGATGCTATGGGATTCACCCTTACTGCGATGCATAAACAGATCAAAGACATTGAGGATGTTGCGGTTGTTGTTACTATCATTACTGACGGTTATGAGAATGCGTCCAAAGAATATAATGGTAGTAGCATCAAGGCACTTGTGGAAACACTTCGCAAAGAAGGCTGGACATTCACTTACATGGGAGCAAATCAAGATTCAATGGAAGTTGCTATGTCGATGTCTATCCGCAATGCTCGTAATTTTGATTATAGTTCAGAAGGAACACGTGCTTCCATGCGCAAAGACACCACGACCCGTATGAATTTCTTTTCTCGTC
>USJD01000277.1 GCA_900554835.1 uncultured Prevotella sp.
ACAATTTGTTAAAAGGCAAGCGTGGCATCATCTTCGGTGCACTCAATGAGGAATCTATCGCTTGGAAAGTAGCCGAAAAGGCTGCTGAGGAAGGTGCAACTATCGCACTCAGTAACACAGCTATGGCCCTTCGCATGGGTACTCTCGACAAGCTCGCTGAACAAATCAACGCCCCTATCATCGCAGCTGATGCGACCAGCGTTGAAGATTTGGAAAAGGTATTCATTGAGGCTCAGGAGAAACTCGGTGGCAAAATCGACTTCGTTCTCCACTCTGTTGCTATGAGCCCTAACGTACGCAAGCACCGTACTTACGATGATCTCGATTACAATTTCCTGAATAAGACTCTGGATATTTCTGCTATCTCTTTCCACAAGATGTTGCAGGTAGCCAAGAAGCTCGATGCCATCAACGAGTGGGGTTCTGTAGTAGCCCTTACCTACGTGGCTTCTCAGCGTACCTTCTTCGGTTACAACGATATGGCTGACGCTAAGAGCATGCTCGAAAGCATCGCCCGCAGTTTCGGTTACATCTACGGACGCGAAAAGCACGTACGTATCAATACCATCTCTCAGAGCCCTACTGCTACTACAGCTGGTAAGGGAATCAAGGACATCGAGAACATGATGGACTTCGCTGATAAGATGTCTCCTCTCGGAAACGCCGTAGCTGAGGATTGCGCTAACTACTGCGTGATGATGTTCTCTGACTTCACCCGCAAGGTAACCATGCAGAACCTCTTCCACGATGGTGGTTTCTCATCAATGGGTATGAGCCTCCGTGCCATGAACCAGTATGCCAAGGATCTGGCTCCTTATGAGGACGAGAACGGTAAGGTTATCTACGGATAATCCAGACCTTTCAGACCCAAGACTTATCCTGCACGATAGACATTAGTATATGAATATCAAGGAAAAATATAACCAGATAGACCTCGCCAAGCGTCAGAAACTTGGCGAGGTCGTCCGTTTTGCAATCGTGGGCGGTATTGCTACCGTCCTGCAATACGTCATTTATCTTGCAGCCATGCCGCTGCTGGCAAACCTTATCCCTGCATTGGGAAACAGCGACCACACACTGGCTACTGTTGCCAACACACTGGCTTATATTCTCAGTTTCATCTTCAACTTCATTGCAAGCACCCGCTACACCTTCAAAGTGAAAGCCAATGCCAAGCGAGGGGCTGGTTTCACTTTCTCACATATCGTGAACTACAGTATGCAGACACTTTTCCTCAACCTCTTTGTTGGTTTGGGATTAGCCAAACAGATGGCCATGATTCCTACGCTCTGCATCTGCATACCGGTAAACTTCCTACTGGTAAGATTCTTTCTCAAGAAATAATAGCTATTCATGAAAAAAGTATTCGATATTTTCCGCATCAAGGGAGAGGAAAAATGGTCGGCCATTATAGCGCTGTTCGTTTCCATCGTCCTCAATGCGCTGACCATCATCAAGTACAACAACCAGTTTTCCCAACTCTCGGAAAACTACCACAAGCTCTTTGTCAAGGCCTTCCATGTAGCTGGTTTTGACCCACTTACTTATGCGGCAGTTTCGCAGTGGAACACGGAATATAATGTCTATCGCCATCCACTGCTGGCATTTTTCATGTACATTCCCAACCAGATCAACCAGGGACTGATGATGCTGACGGGCTATAACTGCGTGCAATACATCGTGGGAGCTATTCTCGTATTCTGCGCTTTCTACTCCTTCATCTTCCTCTACAGAATATTCAGGGAAGTGATCGGTACAGAGCGCTGGGATGCCAATCTACTTTCAGCATTCTACTTTTCGTTTGCATACGTCATGGTGTCGGCGATGGTGCCCGACCATTTCATCATGTCGATGATGATATTGCTCACCACGCTCTACATCACGGGTGTCTGCATCAAAAAGGGAAGAAAGCTCACCATTTGGCAAACGGTTCTCCTCTTCCTCTTTACGGCAGGAGTTTCGCTCAACAACGGACTGAAGACATACCTCGCCGCCCTCTTTACCAATGGCAAGCACTTCTTCCGCATCAAATACTTCCTCTTAGGAGTCATTCTGCCTTCGGCTGTCATCTGGGGATTTGCACGCTGGGAATACCGCACCTTCGTATGGCCTAAGGAAATGGCACGCAAGGAAATCAAGATGAAGAAAGACAAGGAAGCCCGAGAAAAGCTCATGCAGCAATACAAGGATACTGCCCAGGTAAAAGATTCAGCTGACGTGGCTATTGCCGTGAAGAAAATCGTGAAACAGAAAGCACGCGACAAATATGTAAGAGACCATAAGCAGATATGGAACAAGAACAAGGGAAAACCGATTGCCAAGGGAGAATTCAGCAGTTGGACAGACATCTCGACTTCAAGGAGTGAGACCATGGTGGAAAACTTCTTCGGAGAAGCCATCATGCTGCATCAGGATCATCTGCTGGGCGATGTTCTCCGTGACCGACCAGTCATCGTAAAATACAAATCGCCAGTCAACTACGTCGTGGAAGGAATCATCGTTATTCTGTTTATCCTCGGACTCATTGCTGGCAGGAAGTCACGTTTTCTGTGGCTCACGATGATGTTCTTCCTCTTCGATTTTGCTCTACACATCGGTTTGGGATTCGGCATCAATGAGGTTTACATCATGACAGCCCATTATATGTATGCTCTCCCTATCGCTATCGGCTTTCTGGTGGAAAAAGCAGGAACCCGATATCAGGAAGAAGTGGAAAAAGATGGATACCTGTCTGGAAAAAGGCGTTCCGGGAATTGGCAAACATGGGGACTCCGAGGATTGCTCCTCGCCCTCACACTCTATCTATGGATAAGCAACGGCTATCTGCTGGTTAATTATATGATAGGTTAAGGCTGGGAAACGAAAAATGAAGGGGCAAATAAGAATCGCTCCAAGAATGCCCTAAGGAAAAAGGAAAGAATAAGAAGAAAAAGGAAAAAGGGACGAGGAATCCCCAAAAAGAAAATAAAGATGGGTAAAGGAAACTCTCAACTGAAAGTTTCCTTTACCCATTTTATGATTTCCCGATCTTTCAAGTCAAACTTGCGGGCGAAAAGGCGATTGGATTGCAGAAGTTCTTCTTTATCTGCCGATGTCCAGACATAAGGATTGCCCCGTTTCCAGTCTATCAGTCGCATACACCCCTCATATTCATCTGTTTCAGAATACAATGCCTGTCGGAATTTCGGATGATTCCATACTAATGTCTGCAGGAAGAACTCATCGGGACAGAAAGTGAAATTGAATCGGCTGAGTACAAACGCCTTCTGGCTGACCACATACTCAGCACACTTCTGTGTGATACTTACCCAGTTGGCTCCCTTGGCAAAATCCATTTTCGACCGGTGAACAAAAGGCATCAGGCAGAGCGAAAGATACTTATTGATGCGCCTGGTAATTCCATTGAACCAGCCCCATCTGGTGCGTGTATAGCGAGTAAGAAGCCAGCATCTCATCATCTTGCGGCGGCAATCCCACTCAAATTCTTCACCACGATTGATGCCCACAAACTCCTTGCCTCTGTGCTCATGGAAGAACTGGTGGATTTCATCCTGCGTCTTGATAGGCAAATCCTGTCCGCTAAGAATATGATAATACTCGTATGATCCATGCTTCAAAGCCTCTTCAAGCAAAGCATATTCAGTTCGAATTTGACTGAGATTACCCCAACGCACATCCATCCGATGTTCCAAAACAAAAAGGCGAGCCTTGGAGGTGGACATTGGATGGTTTGCGAGCATATTCGACTTGAGATCAATATGCAGGAAAATATCGTTGCGCTCATCATCCAACATGGAAACTAACGTCTGCAGAATTTCCAGGTTATTGTGAGCCATTATCAAAAAAGCATGTCTCATCATATTCTATTTTATTATTCAGAAATATATTCAATATCATCCTGAAAAATATATTCAATATTATTCAGAAAAACACACGGTATCAACCAGAAATAAATTCTAACTGTACGGTTGAAAAATGTTCCCATATGCTACTGCATCAGCAAAGTAAGTACTACTATCCGCGATGACATAACAACCAGTCTTGACAGTGCGCCTGATACCAATACAATCGCAAAGATACATTAAATCAGAGAGAACACAAAACAAAAACATGTTTTTTACATAAAAGAACGCATAAAAAGGCAAAAAATAGCGAAATAGAGCATTTGTTTTGAGTTTCAAGTGGTTGTGGCAGTCGTTGGCTTTAGTTGGCAGTGACAAGGAAATGAGGAAAAAGCAGATTAGAGAAGTAGAAACGCTTTCAAATCATTACCTCGCAGAAACGCCCTAATAAGCATTTTTAAC
>USJD01000278.1 GCA_900554835.1 uncultured Prevotella sp.
GAGCTTTCCGCCCACGGTACCCACACCGCAGATAAAGAGGTTGAGCACCTTGTATTCTGAAAGGAAGAAATTGTCGTGCAATACGTTCAATGACTTGCGGAGGAAATCGCTCTTTACAACGAAAGAAATGTTGGTTTCCGAAGCACCCTGTGCACAAGCGATAACTGAGATACCACTTCGTCCGAGTGTACCGAACAGTTTACCAGCGATACCTGCAGCGTGCTTCATGTTTTCACCTACGATGGCGATGGTAGCCAGACCATATTCTGCGTGCATAGGGAACATGGCGCCGTCGGCAATCTCATTTTTGAATTCCTCATTCAATACTCTTACAGCTTCTTCTACGTCCTGCTCTCTTACACCGATAGAGGTAGAGTTCTCTGAAGATGCCTGGGAAACCATGAACACAGAGATGCCTTCATTGGCAAGAGCGGTAAAGATACGGCGGTTGACACCGATGACACCGACCATGGAAAGACCGGTTACGGTAATAAGTGCTGTACCATTGATAGAAGAAATACCCTTGATAGGTTTGGAGTCGCCATCAATCTTGTTCTTGATGATGGTGCCAGGAGCCTCTGGGTTGAAGGTATTCTTGACCTTGATAGGAATATTCTTGACACAAACTGGGTAGATAGTAGGAGGGTAGATGACCTTTGCACCAAAGTTGCAAAGCTCCATCGCCTCGATGTAACTCAGTTCGTTGATTGTGTAAGCTGATTTGATGACACGTGGGTCTGCAGTCATAAAGCCATCCACATCGGTCCAGATTTCAAGCACTTCTGCATTGAGTGCTGCTGCGATAATAGCTGCGGTGTAGTCGCTACCGCCACGTCCGAGGTTGGTAGTACGCTCGGTATTCTTGTCGCGGCTGATAAAACCCGGAACGAGAGAGATGCGAGGCAGCTCTGCGAAGGTATCCTTTACCAATTTGTTAGTCAACTCACTATCGAGGGTATGCTTTCCGTTGATACGCTCTGTCTTGATGAAGTTACGTGAGTCAAACCACTTGGCGCCACGAATCAATGTGGCAACGATCTTCGAACTGAGCCTTTCTCCATAGCTCACGATGGCATCCTGTGTCTTTTCGCTTAAATCGTGGATGAGATACACACCGAAATAGATGCTCTTCAACTGCTCGAAGAGGGCATCGACCGATTTGAATAAGTTTTCTCTGTCTGAGGTGTCGGTGATGATGGTGTCTATCATCTTGTGGTGGCGATCAACCATGGCGTCGAATTCGACTTTCCATTGTTCATCACCTTTGAGGGCAAGCTGAGACGTTTGCAGAAGTTTGTCGGTGATTCCGCCAAGTGCGCTCACGACAACCACTACACTCTGTTTCTTAGCCTCATTTTCTACGATACGTTTTAAGCTGAGGATGCTTTTTACGGAACCAACAGATGTTCCGCCGAATTTTAATACTTTCATTTGTTATTGATTTTTGTTGGTAATGTAGTGCTCCCCCCGAAACGACCGGGGCTGAAACAAAACTTGACCGCAAAAATACAAAGTTTCTGTCAAACTGCCAAAGAAAATTGGAGAAAAGTAACAAATTGCTGCAAGAAATGTATTTTTATACTATTTTTTACAGCAATTGTATGTATATTTAGGGATGCTATTATGGAAAGCTTTGTTTTGGGTAAGCCTATGATAGCTTGTCTTGCCCCAGAATATTTTAGCTGAACGCTCCGTTCAGATACTCTTTGGTCAGTTCGTGCTTTGGATTCTTGAATACTTCTTCTGCGCTTCCTTCTTCGATCACTTCGCCGAGATACATGAAGATGACATGGTCGGCTATGCGGAGTGCCTGGCGCAGGGTATGTGTCACCATCACGATGCTATAGTCTTTCTTCAATTCAGTGAAGAGTTGTTCTACCTTTTTGCTGCTGATAGGGTCGAGAGCAGAGGTGCTCTCATCGGCGAGGAGGTAACTTGGTTCTACGGCAAGGCTTCTGGCAAGGCAGAGGCGCTGCTGCTGACCGCCGCTCAACTTGGAAGCTGGAGTCTTCAGTCTGTCTTTCACTTCCTCCCAGAGACCTACTGCTTTCAGGTAATGCTCAACGATGCTGTCGAGCTTTTTTCTGTTATGGATGCCATGAATACGGCAGCCGTATGCCACGTTGTCGTAGATGCTCATAGGGAGTGGGCATGGGCGCTGAGGTACGAGACCTATGTTGCGGCGCACTTCAGAGAGCTTGCTGCTGCCTGCTTCGAGGATATTATTTTCACCTAAGTTTACCTCACCATTCATTTTCAGACCTTCCACGCGGTCGTTCAGGCGATTGAAAGTGCGGAGTAAAGTTGATTTGCCGCAACCAGAAGGACCGATGATGCAGGTAATCTTGTTCTTTGGGATACTTACGTTTACATCCTTCAGAATCTGTGCACCGTTGATATAGACATTCAGATTTCTGGTGTCTAACTGTGCTTGGGTGTTGTGAGCAAATTGAATAGCCATATCTTTATCTCCTATATTTTATGATTCATACACCTATATATATAATAAGGTGTAATCCTCTGGGTTGTTACTTCTTATTTCCGTTTGCAAAGGTACGAAGTTTTCGGGGGTCTGGCAATCACCTACATAGGGTAAATTCATACCCTATGTGTGGTATATAGGAATGCTGCAATTGTGGTATTGTGTTTCTGGTATAATCTTCATACCTTTGCAGCCAGATTGATGTATATACTGAGAATGGATGTATATACGAATATGTAAAGTATATTTTAAGCAAGTTATGAATATGAAAAAGAAGACGATAGGAATCATAGCATTAGGCGCTTTCTTGTTGCTGGCAGGTTGCAGCAGCAAGGGGGAAGTGAAGCGTGATGCTCATGGCAGAGAGGTGCTGAGTGGATATATTACGCTATCGGGAGCCTTTGCGCTTTATCCGTTGGCAATTCAGTGGGCTGATGAGTTTCACCGGCTTCATCCCGAGGTGGATATTGATATTTCGGCAGGTGGGGCAGGAAAGGGAATTACTGATGTGCTTGCCGACCAGGTGGATATTGCGATGGTAAGTCGTGAACTGAAACCTCAGGAGAAGGAGAGAGGTGCCTTCGCTTTTGCGGTGGCGAAAGATGCTGTGGTGGCTACGGTCAATGTTAATAATCCTATTTATAAGGAATTGTTGAAGACAGGGTTGAGTAAGCAACAGGCTCAAGAGATTTGGGAAGGAAAGACGAAACTGAATGTCTATACCCGTAGTGATGCTTGTGGAGCTGCCGAGACCTGGGCGGCATTTTTGGGGAAGAAGCAGGAAGATCTGAAAGGCACGGGTGTCTTTGGAGACCCAGGCGTTGCGGAGACCTTACAGAAGGATGTGAATGGTATAGGATTTAATAATATCGGTTATGCCTATCATGATAAGACGCATAAACCCACGAAAGGGATTGCCATCGTTCCTATGGATGTGAATGGTAATGGAAAATTGGATGAGGAAGAAAAATTTTATGGAACTTTGGATGAACTGATGGAGGCTATTGCAAAAGGAAAATACCCAGCACCGCCTGCACGCAATCTTTATCTTGTAACGGCAGGAAAACCGAAGAACCCGGTTGTGGTGGAGTTTCTGAAGTATGTCAGAACGAAAGGGCAGCGGTTGAATGCTCCTGCCGGATTTGTACATATCTGATGTCTTAACTCCTCAGCGACCGTAGGGAGCGATAACTCCTTTAACTTCTTTAACTCCTGAACTTGCGAAACTTAAATGAAAAATAATTTAAGTTTGTCCCTGTGGAAAAATAACCGTCTGCCCGAGGAAGAATTTCTGCGTGCCCACGCAAAAATTTTTCCCTGGGCAGGCAAAAATAAAAGTGGTCCCTGACAAACAAAAAAACGTCCCGATATAAAAGAATATATCGGGACGTAAATATGAGGTTTTGTTTACACAAATCTTGTTTTAAGAGAGGAGATTACTCGATAACGATGAGTGCATCCTCTTCGAGAACAGCTTGACCAGGCTTTACGCAGATAGCAGTTACCTTACCGTCTTTCTCTGCCTCGATGTTGTTCTGCATCTTCATAGCTTCAAGAACGACAACGGTATCGCCAGCTTTCACTTCCTGACCTACAGCAACCTCGATGCTGGTGATTGTACCAGGGAGAGGAGCCTTCACAGCGTTGGCTGTGTTGACATTGGCAGCAGGAGTAGCCTCAGCATCATCAGATGCAGCAGCAGGCTGACCGAGCACTACCTTCTTCTTCTCTGGCTCAGCCTCCTGTTCCATCTCAACCTTGTAAGCTTCGC
>USJD01000279.1 GCA_900554835.1 uncultured Prevotella sp.
TTATATAAATACATTATAAAGCCTTTAGACAGAGCTTATTATCCCGAACTGAGGTCATAAAACTGCACTAAATATGATGTAATATTCTTAGTTGGAGCGATGTTAAGTTTAGATAAAAGAAACTAATAAAATCCGGCTGGCTAACAGCTTTTATGTGCAGAATTTGAGGTATATATTAGGCTATAATGGTTAAAGAAATATATAAAAGTCAAGTTTATGACGTAAAAAACAAGACTTTTTGCTAAATTTGCAGTCGAATAAAGGAGATAAATATGGTAATAGCAAGCCTTATAAAGGAAAAATTGTCGTTGACCCCTGCTGGGGTTGTATTGACTACAAGAGACTTTGGGGTGGAGATGCGGTATCAGCCAGCACTCGCCAAAGCTCTCAACCGTCTTGTGCTCCAAGGCGAGCTGCAAAAGATAGCAAAGGGGAAATACTATATTCCGAAGAAGACCATTTTTGGAAATCTGAAACCTGCAGATTCTGAACTTGTAAAAGACTTTCTGGAGCAAAATGGCAAGATTGTGGGTTACATTACAGGAACTGCCGCATTTGCAGCTATGGGTCTGACAACACAGATAAGCTCATCCATCCTTGTCGGCACAAATAAATATCGGAGACCCATCACAAGGAATGGCGTGAAAATATCTTTTTTGTTACAAGAGAACGCCATAACATCAAGCAATATTCCACTACTTAGAATATTGGATGCTTTGCGCCTTATAAAGGAGATTCCTGCTACTTCACCAGATGAATGTGTGATGAATATTTGCAAAGCAATCAATGCTCTTTCAATGGAACAGAAGCGAGAATTGGCAGAACTATCCTTGGCATACACACCTTATGTAAGAGCTTTGCTTGGAGCCATCTACGAGAACATGGAACTTGAAACGGAAACCATCAGCAAAACATTGAATGGAGTGACCAGCTACAAGTTGCCAATCTCTGACAAAGTATTATCAAACAAAAGAAACTGGAACATCATATGAGATTACATGAAAACTGGGAGTTGTTCTCTGACGCATTGCAAGCAGCATCACAACCTGTAGAAGATGGAGGACTTGGCATCAAGAGCATCTTCATCGAGAAGGACTATTGGATTTGTCGCTCGTTGTCATTGATGGCTGCGAACGACAAGGATAACCGTGCCATTTTCAAAGGAGGAACAAGTCTTACAAAAGCATATGGTATCGGTAGTAGATTCTCAGAAGACATAGATATTGCTATCTCTGAGGCATGGACGCTCAGCGGCAACCAATTGAAGATGCTGATCAAGAGAACTGCCAAAAGCATGACAGAAGGACTGCAGGAAATGAATATGCCAGGTTTTACAAGCAAAGGTTCTCACTATCACAAGGCATACTATTCTTATCCAAGAGCTATTGATACATTACAAGTAGGTGCAATCAAGGCAGGACAATTGCTTGTCGAAATCAATTCCTTTGCCAATCCATATCCTTTCCAGAAATGCAGACTGAAAAGTTTCTTGACAGAGTTTTTTCAAAAGACAGGCAACGAGAACTTGATAGAGGAATACGATATGCAACCTTTCGAGGTGAATGTTCTCGACAGGCGTAGAACATTGACAGAGAAATTGGTATCATTGTTGCGTTGTTCCTTGGCAGACAATTATATGCCTGAGTTAACAGCTAAGATACGTCATTTCTATGATTTACATTTCCTCTTGAATGATGCAGAGACACAGGACTATCTGAAAAGTGACGCATTCAAGTCGGATTTCTGCAACTTGTTTGCGCAAGACCAACAGAGATTTGATAAGCCCGAAGGATGGCAAAATAAAGACATCAAGGATTCTCCTATCATCAATGACCTACATAATGTATGGTCTGCATTAAGCAACGTCTATGCAAAAGAACTTCCTGACCTTGCCTATAAAGAGATACCGATGATTGAGAGTATTGAGAATAGTATGGAACAATTGATTTTGTATTTGACAATATAAACAGTCATGGCACGAGGTGATCCAGGTTGTGAATACCATCGGCTATACCGTATATCGTGGTACAGAACATGAAGTGGATTTGGATGCTGCTGGCATCTATATCATCAAGGTGAAAGGCAAGACGCTGAAGTTTAGTGTGAAGTAAAACGGAAACTTACATCCGTATGGATGTTTGAGAAAAAATAGACAAAGGCGGTGCTCCGAGTGAAATCGGAACACCGCCTTTATTCTTGAGGCTTACCCCACTTTCATTTTTCCCTGCCCAAGGAAAAATTTCTCCTTGCCTACGTAGAAATGATGCTTTCGGTAGGAAATAATTTTTGGGGGCGTATTCTAAATCCCTATAATAACTCTGGGAGCTGAAATAACTTGACACTGTTGCTGCCCTTGATGAGGATGTAATGGTCGTGAGGCTGTGCTTCCTTAATGGCTGCCTTTACCTCTTCTACATCATGGAACTTGCGGTAGTTGCAAGGGATATCCTGGAACTCGTCGCCTACCAGCCATACATTCTCCAAACCGGCAGCCTGCAGTTGGTCAACTACCTTCTGATGTTCCTCGTGACTTACCTCACCGAGTTCGCCCATCTGACCTAAGATAGCCATCTTCTGGGGTACATCCATCACGCGGAAATTCTCGATGGCAGCAGCCATACTGGATGGATTAGCATTGTAAGCATCTACCACCAACTTGTTGTGTGCCGTCTCTTCGAGCTGTGAACGGTTATTGCTTGGAATGTAATTCTCCAAAGCGTGGTCTATCTGCTGAGGTTTCACATCGAAATGAAGGCCGATGGTGATGGCGGCAAGCATGTTGTCGATATTGTAAGAGCCGATGAGATGAGTCTGAACCTCATGCCAGTCGAAACTCTCGGTGCGCCAGCGGAACTTCAGGAAAGGAGCGCAGGAGATAACCTCTCCCCAAACATCACAACTTTCTTCCTTGCCGTAGGTGATGAGGCGGTTGATATTGCGCTGTTCTGCCATCTCCATCAAGTGTTCGTTGTCGGCATTGATGAATACCAAAGCATCGTTGGCTGCAAGGAAGTCGTAAAGTTCGCCCTTGGTCTTCTTTACTCCCTCAAAACTGCCGAAACCTTGCAGGTGGGCACGACCTACGTTGGTAATCATGCCGCAGGTAGGTTCCACGTAATCCACGAGTTTCTGGATGTCGCCAGGATGAGAGGCACCCATTTCTACAACAGCAATCTCATTTTCCGGATTGAGGCGGAAGAGCGTTTTAGGAACACCGACATCATTATTGAAATTGCCCTGTGTAAACATCACGTTGTATTTCTCATCGAGCACGGCAGAAACCAGTTCCTTGGTCGTGGTCTTGCCGTTGGTACCGGTGATACCTATAACAGGAATGTCGAAGTGGCGACGGTGCTCACGGGCGAGCTCCTTGAAGGTGGTGAGGCAATCTTCTACGAGGATATAGCGCTCATCGCCCTCCTTGGCATACTCCTTTTCATCAATAATCACATAGGCACAGCCTTTCTCCAAAGCCATGTCGGCAAACTTGTTGCCATCAAACGATGCGCCCTTTAAAGCCAGGAAGATGCTGCCCTCTGGACAGTCGCGGCTATCGGTGGTAATCACCGGGTGCGCTTGGTAAATCTGATAGAGTTCTGAAATTTCCATAGTCTATAACTATTGTTTTGAGTGCAAAAGTACTTTAAATCGTGGAAATATCAAACAATTTTCTTAAAAAAAGCGAGTTATCTCGAATATTCTTTCTATTTTTGCAGAAATATTCGATATATCTAAGGAAAGCGAGGCTTTTTATGGGTAGTAGAGATGAAAAAGATAAAACGAAAGTGAGGAAGGAAAAGCTGGCAGGCTATTTCTATAATCTATCCCAGTTGATATTTACGGGAACTGGGGTTGGAGGCGTGTTGCCGTTTTTACATGGAACGGCTTCATCTGGTGATATTTCCGTATTAGTATTTGGCGCAGTTGCAACAGCTGTTTTTGCGTATGCTGCCAATAGAGTTTTAAAATATTAAAGTTATGAGCTATTTGGCGTTGTTTTTTTTAGTATGCTCGATTTTCGGTCTTGGTTTTATTGCTTGGACTTATACCAAATCGGGTGAAAAGTGGCTTAAAGAATTATAGTATTATGAGCTATTTGGCATTGTTCTTTATGATAACTTCTATTGTTGTTATTGCTCTTATAGCTTGGAGTTACACCAAGCCTGGTAAGAAATGGCTTAAGGAGTTATAAACCAATGGAATATACAATCAATATCAAGGGGCGCTTGATGGATTTGAGTACCCCTCAGG
>USJD01000280.1 GCA_900554835.1 uncultured Prevotella sp.
AGATGTCCCGGGTGTGATTATATCAATCCCGTGGAGACCTGTAAGCATGGATTGTGTCCTTTCGGGCGCAGTCTAATGTGTTATTAGGTCTCTTTACGGACATGATTTTCATATCGGCGTGGGCTCTGACGTTGTCTGTTCAACAACAATAGGCAATTGCAAGAGCCTCAGGAAGTGGAATGGACAACAGGACGATTCCACGCTCTTTTTTTCTGTCGCAATTTAACGGATTTCTGTCTAGAAAAAAGTTAGCACCGATATGAAAGTCGATGAATGGACATCAGAAGATGGACACACCTCAGGGGGTGGTGAATACCCTCCTTGCGCTGGACTTACCTCCAACGCCCTCCCCGAAGCTCAAAGCACAGTTTCCGCCGAGAGTTCACAAACAGGGGTGTCCACCAGAAATGCCCATATAGCAAGTAAGCCTAAAGCACAAAAAGAGGAAGATAGCCCTCATTGGTATGCCTTACGTACCACATACGGTAGAGAGAAAAAGGCATACGACTACATGACAGCCAAAGGCATCACTGCTTTCTATCCTACTACAGATACTGTAAAACTTATAAAAGGTAAGCGCAAAATTGTTACCGAGTCTCGTTTACCAAATATCTTCTTCGCCTACGGTACAGAAGAACAACTCAAATCTTTTGTTTACGACAACGTAAACCTCCCATTCCTTCGTTTTTATTATCGACACGTCCACGTTGGTCGCAGAATAGAGAAGATTCCTATGATAGTTCCTGACTATCAGATGGATAGTTTAAAAATCATCTGTGCTTCCGATGCGGACAATACCATCGTGTCATTAGTCGAAGTGCCAAAGTTCGAAAAAGGACAATTGGTAAGGGTTACAGATGGAGCGTTCAAAGGAGTGATAGGAAGAGTTGCAAGATGGCAAGGGCAACAGAGAGTAGGAGTTGTGGTGGATGACTTGGTGACTGTTGTGACGGCGTATATACCAAGTGCATTTATAGAATCAATAGAATAAATATCATTTTTATTATGCAAGAGCATACTTTAATAGCCAATTCTGGTATTCAAATCATAACGTTTCCATTGAGGATAAATACTCAAGAAAAGTTCAAAATGTGGTATCACGAATGGTATGATACTGAAAATGGGGAATGGCGACTTGATCCTGTGTACGAACTTCGCACAGATGACGAGTGCTATTATTATAACAAACAGAAACTTCATAAAGGTGGCTATTTAAGTGACCCTACTATTGAAATTGATGTCAACGAGCTTAAAAGCGATGATATATTACCATTGAGAATAGAAGATGAAAATTGTCCAGGTGTAAGGGGCGATATATTTAGCCTTACATTCTCCGACAAAGACAACAAGTTTTCCAAGTTTGAAAATGCTTGGCTTCCAGTCCCATATTTCTTTAAACGCACTCTCAAGCGTTTTAAGTTCGGTCCATTAAATTGGGTACGTATGAAATTAATCCCAACAAGAGAAGAAAAGGGAATAAAATGGTACAATGTAGTTCTAGCATTCGATACAAGAGCTCGTTACGAGAGTGACGAATATGAAGAATGCCCCGTCTTTCCAGATGCGTTTAGAAGCGAAATGGATTTCGAACTATGTAGTAATGAGTTCTATTTGATGGACTATTGTTCTCCTAATAACAATTGGAGTTATATTGATGACTATTTGTTGCACTTGGTTCATCCTAATGTTCAACGTGTATCTCAATTAAGAGGTGCGAACGTGAGAAAAATGTCGTATATCGCATCATACATATTCTTAATCAACTATCTTGCTCAAAAGGATCTATTCCCCAAGGTTAAACTTTACAAGGATACCGATGTCGAAATAAAGGATGTTGATATGGTTGTTGAAGAAGTGAACAATTCACTTGTAATCAACAAACATAACGAACCTTTCGATATGCGTTTGGCTTTTCGTAAAGTTGACTTTGGAAGTTTTGGCATTAAAGACAGCAAACAATTTGTTCATCCGAGCTTGGTTCGTTTAGGACAAGAAGCCAACACACTTATCCATTTGGCCACAAACACTGCAGATGATATGGAATCTTTGTCAACCTATTCAAGTCCAAAGAGATATTTGTGGGATTGGAGACCAAATAAAGAAGAATGGAAATTTCTTGTTCTCAAAGGTGAAAAGGACGACCACATTTTGAATCTTCGTGGAATAACAAATCAGTTGAAAAGTGACGGAAGTATAGATCTGTCCGGAGAAAGTGGCAGCTCGTACCACTATTCCAGACGGTCTTTAATGACATTCTCTTTCTTGGAAATGTTAGTGCAAGCTCGTATACAAATTAATAGCGAGGAATACAGGTCTAATCGTAGTGGGTTTGGAAAGCCGTCCATACCAAGAAGAATACGAAGAATTATTGTAACTTGTCCTACCGCAATGTCAAGGGTGGAGCGAGAGGCTCTTGTACATTGTGCTAAAGATGCAGTAATCTTATTGGAAAATTTCGATTATAATTGCCCTGTAGAAAATCCACATCCTGGGAAACTGGTAGACGTAATCCCTGCTGTTCGCTCTATGAAAGATGACGATGGACTGTGGTACTATGACGAAGCGACATGCTCCCAATTGGTATATATGTATGGAGAGGTTGGACAAAAATACAAAGGATGTTGCAGTGAGTTCTTCAATCTCTATGGAAAAATAGAAGATGGTGACAGCCAGCCTTCAATAACTGTTGGATCTATTGACATTGGTGCAGGAACATCAGACTTGATGATTAGTAAATATACTTATATAAAAGGTGATGTTACGACCATTACGCCAGATCCGAAATTCTACGATAGCTATTATTTCGCAGGAGATGATATGCTTTATGCCCTTATCAAGAATATTATGCTCCTTGATGAGAACAGTGCATTTAGGACAGAATTAAAAGACTTAACAACCCAACAATATCGCCAAAAGATAAAGAATTTCTTTGGAGAGGATTATAATGGACAAACTATAGCTGATAGAATATTAAGAAAGGACTTTAATATTCAATATTCTGTACCATTAATGTGCCATTTCTTGGAGTTGTTGAAACAAGGCTGCAAGGATTGTATTGTCAAATATTCAGATGTGTTTTCCGAGTGTCCACCTAATGAGGCAATCATAGAGGAATTCAAACAAAGATTGAACATTGACATCACATCACTTTCTTGGAAATTTAACAAAGAGATGGTTTCAGAAGTTGTTCGTAAAGAATTTGAGCCTTTGCTTAAGAAGGTTGCAACCATCATGTATTCCTATGCTTGCGATGTCGTATTACTCTCAGGACGTCCTGCTTCACTTCCTGTGATAAGGGATATATTCCTTAAATATTACTCAGTTTCACCAAATAGACTCATTGTTCTCAACGATTATTACGTAGGGGATTGGTATCCGTTTGGAGAGAATACTGGCTATATAAAGAATGCAAAGACTATTGTGGCTATGGGTGGTGTAATAGGACATTATGCCTCGGAACTTTCAAATCTGAATAAGTTTATCATCAATTTAGATTTGCTGAAAAAGAATTTGAAGTCAACTGTGAATTATATTGAAGCTTCTCGTGAAGGACAACCAATTGAATACTTCATAACACCAGACAAGTACCGAGGTGACTTGACTATTAGTAGTATTCCCCAATCACTCCATGTTCGTCAAATAGGGATGGACTCATATCCAAGTCGTGCATTGTATTCAATAGACTTTAACCGTCATAAGATGGCAGACAAAATTCGGAAAAAGGCCATTATAAATGACGAAGACTGTCCGACTGACGCAAAAGTAATAGGACTTGTAAATGAAGCCATTGATGTTTTGAAAAAACGAATGCCATTTAAGATAACAATTGAGCGTGACATGGATGACAAGGAAAATCTTTCCATTTCAGCAATAACGGATAAAAATGGTAATGATATAATGGATGGTAATCTTGAAATACACATCCAAAGCCTTGGTGTTGACGAACAATATTGGCTTGACTCAGGTGCGTTTGATTTCTAATCTCTAAAAATGAAATTATGCTACAAGATATAAAGCAACATATAGATTTGGTTGACGGCTCTATTGCATGGGCCAAAGAGTTTGGAAAGGAGTCTTTTCCATACGATGTTTTTAAGGAATATCGCCGCAAACTCAAGCGCATATATGCAGCCTTGGAAGAGAATTGTTCTGCAGCGGCTTATGGCGAAAGTCAGGTAGGTAAATCTCTTGAGTTCAACTTATAAATGCAACTTTTTGGGTGCGGATAATAAGCAATAAAA
>USJD01000281.1 GCA_900554835.1 uncultured Prevotella sp.
CGATCTCCTGATTGATAAATAATACTTTCTTTGCCATAAATTTAATTATTATTCTTACGAATTAGGTGCAAAGGTACAAAAAAAACTCCAAAAAAGCGTATTTTTCTTCTGAAATTCAATAATTTCGGCAATAATTCGCATATTTTTAGGTTTTTTCTTTCTTATTTGAGAAAAAAGTTGTTATTTTGCACCCGAAAACAGATAAGAAGATGAAAGTAATCAATAAGATTGTTGACCTCCAGAACGAACTTTTCGATCGTCGTAAGGAGGGAAAGGAAATCGGCCTTGTGCCAACTATGGGTGCGCTTCATGAGGGTCATGCCTCTCTGGTAAAGCGCAGTGTTGAGGAAAACGGTGTTACGGTAGTTTCCGTTTTCTTGAATCCTACTCAGTTTAATGACAAGGGTGATCTGGAACGTTATCCTCGCACTCTTGATGCCGACTGCAAGCTCATCGAGGCTTGTGGTGCAGACTATGTTTTTGCTCCTTCTGTAGAGGAGATGTATCCCACACCTGATACCCGCCACTTCGAGTTTCCTCCGGTTTCTACCGTGATGGAGGGTGCTAAGCGCCCGGGTCATTTCAATGGTGTATGTCAGGTAGTGAGCCGTCTTTTCTATATCGTTCGACCAACTCGTGCTTATTTCGGTGAGAAGGATTGGCAGCAGATTGCAGTCATCAAGCAACTCGTCAAGTACATCGGTAGTGATGTCAAAATCGTAGAGTGTCCTATCATTCGTGATGAGGATGGTCTTGCCAAGAGTAGTAGAAATACCTTGCTCTCTGCTGATGAACGTGCTATTGCTCCTTCTATTTTCAAGGCCCTCAAGGCGAGTGTTGAGTTTGCAAAGACTCATACTGTGAAGGAAACTCACGACAAGGTGGTTGAGGATATCAATGCCGTGGATGGTCTTGAAGTGGAGTATTTCGAGATTGTGGATGGTGATACCTTGCAGGATGTTGCTTCATGGGATGACTCTGCCTATGTTGTAGGTTGTATTACTGTGTATTGTGGTAAGACTCCTATACGTCTAATCGACCATATCAAGTACAAGGGGTAATTCCTGACGATAGAAACGGTATCATTTAGCTCTATATAATTTAGTCAGTTTGATAAAGATAAACGAATCGAAATATGCAAATCGAAGTATTGAAGAGTAAACTCCATTGCGTGACTGTTACGGAAGCCAATCTCAACTACATGGGAAGTATTACCATCGATGAGGATCTCATGGATGCTGCCGGACTGATTGCTGGAGAAAAAGTTCAGATTGTAGATAATAATAACGGTGAACGCTTGGAAACCTATATCATCAAGGGTGAGCGTGGCAGTGGTTGCATCTGTTTGAACGGTGCTGCTGCTCGCAAGGTTCAGGTGGGTGATACGGTTATCATCATTGCCTATGCTATCATGGACTTTGAGGAGGCTAAGACTTTCAAGCCTACCGTGGTTTTCCCGAAAGAGGGAAATAAGGTATAGGATTCTATTCAATGGAAAATGAAAAAGGTGTGCCTGAAGTGGATTCCCCACTTTTGACACACCTTCTTTTTTATGTCCCACAGATTTCACAGATTTTTGACTTCTTCAAAGACCGAACAGGTCTCCAAATCTGTGTAAATCTGTGAAATCTGTGGGACATAAAAATATTTAGTGAGAAGAAAAATCTGCGTGCGCAAATATTATATTTTATTCTTCGAGAAATGACTCATGATGAAACGGCCACCGAAGCTCAATATCAAAACGATGATGGTGAGCACCACGGCTGCTGCATAGGCTCTGTTCTGTACATCTTCCTGTGGAGCACTCAACTGGAAAAATACGCTTAGTGGTAGCGTTGCGGCTTGCTGGTTGAGCCCATGAGGAATATGGTCTGAAAAGCCTGCCGTAAACATCACACCGGCACAGTCTCCAATGGCTCTTCCGATACTCAAAAGGGTAGCGGTAGCGATGGCTGGAGCTATCTGTCGCAATACGACGCCGATGGTTTCTATGCGTGTGGCTCCCAAACTATAGGAACTGTCCAGAATTTCCTGTGGAATGGTCTTGGCTACTTCGTCCATCGAACGGATCAGGATAGGTACTATCAGCAGGGTAGTTACCAAAATTCCACCGCCCAGCGAGGCTCTGATTCCCAACCATACCATGATGGTGAAGGCAAATGAGCCATATACGATACTTGGTATTCCAAAGAGAGTGTCGTAAGCCAGACGAGCAGCATAACCGAATTTGGAATTCGGTTTCAGATACACGTTCATATAGAATACTACAGGTAGTGCGATAAGCAGTCCGACTATGGTAGAACCTCCTACGATATAAAGACTTCCCACGATGGCATTGAGAAAACCTCCCTTACCGCCCAGATAGAAACCTCCGCTTGGTAATTGACTCACCATTTCCCATGAGAGTACCGGAAATCCTCGTCTGAAGATGGTCCAGAGAACGCTCAGTACGAAGAAGGCGACAATGCCGATCGAAACCAGCATGAATCCCGTCATTATTTTTTCTTCCAAGTATTTCATAAGCCTTTTTTACCTTTTTACTTTTTTACCCTTTTACCTTTAAAAATCCCCTTTTTACCTTTTTACTTTTTTACCCTTTTACCTTTAATAACACGATTCTTGAACAGAGATTCAGGATGACCACTACGAAGAAAAGCAGGAAGGCTGCAAACATCAGGGCGCTGTCGTAGAGCGGAACTGAAAGCATTTCACCATAATTATTGGCGATAAGTGCCGGAATCGGATAGCAGGCATCGAGCAGACTTCCTGGTACGATGGCAAGATTGCCGCAGACCATGAGAACTGCAATCGTTTCTCCGAGAGTACGGCTCAAGGCCAGTACGATGGCTGCAATCATTCCCGGTCTGGCTTTTCTCAGAACCACGTATTTGATGGTTTGCCATTGCGTAGCACCTAAAGAGAGCGAAGCCTCACGCAGTTCTTTCGATATGTTGTCGAAAATCTCCATGAACAGACTTACTAAGAGAGGAATAACCATGACTCCTAATACGATACCTCCTGCAAGCACCGTATATCCCGAAGAAAAATCAATGAAGAGAGGTGCTACATATTTTGAAATGAAAGGTACTATCAGCAAGGATCCCCAGACACCATAGATGACCGAAGGTAAACCAGCGAGAATGTCGAGTAGGGGGTAAACGTATTTCCTAATCCTTCGATGGGCATATTCCGTAAGATATATAGCCATGAAAAGTGATATCGGTAAGGCAATAATCATGGCGAGTACCGTGCACCAGAAGGTACCGGCAAGGAATGGCAGAAAACCAAATTTCCCTTCCATCGGTCGCCAGTTGCTTTCCGTGAGCAGGTCCCATAGATGATACTGGCTCAATATTGGTTCGGATTTGATGAACAACCCTATCGTCATGGCTATCACCAGTAATATGGAGGCAATGGTCATGATGAACATCACTTGTCCTGCTATCTTATCCTTTGCAATTCTATAATCCATACTCTTTTTATTTTTCAAGAATTATTTGAGCAGACTAACGCCCAATCCTAACAGTAGAAATACTGCAGCTTCCAAAATATTGATGATCAAATTCTTCATGCTCATTCCTTTCTTAAAAACATTTGAATTGACTTTCACTTCGTCCGTCGAACGTTGTTTCTTCACTTAACTCCTAACTTCTCTGATGAAGTCCACACTCCCTGTGCTCTGGAGATTCCCACCACCATCTGCCTGCACGGATATCCTCACCAGGCTGGATAGCCCTTGTACAAGGTTGGCAACCGATGCTTGGAAAACCTTTGTCCTGCAGTTTGTTATAAGGCACATGGTGCTTCTTTACATACTGTTCAACGTCTTCTTCAGACCAGTTGATGAGTGGGTTTACTTTGATGAGGTTGTGAATGTCATCCCATTCCACTACCTGCATGTTCTTTCGGGTCACGCTCTGTTGCTTTCTCAGTCCACAGATCCATACATCCAGTCCTTTCATGGCCCGTTTGAGCGGCTCCAGTTTTCTTACCTGGCAACAGCGGTGGCGACTTTCTATCGAATTATAGAAGAGGTTGATGCCCTCTTCCTTCACCATCTGCTGCACCGCCTCGTAGTTAGGGAAGAACACCTCCAGGTTGATGCCGTAGGTCATGTTGGTCTTGTCGATGAGCTGGTAAGTCTCTGGGAAGAGACGACCTGTATCGAGTGTGAAGATGCGTGCTGATTTGTCTATCTTCACGATGATGTCGGTAAGCGTCTGGTCCTCGATGCTGAGGG
>USJD01000282.1 GCA_900554835.1 uncultured Prevotella sp.
TCCTTCTATCACATAATCATATTCCTGTCCGTCGTGTCCGTTCTTATTTGGTTTCTCATTACCAGGTAATGGGTCAACCTGAACCATGAAAGGATTTACCTTTCTGTCTTTGAAGCCAACGGCAAGGCTCTGATACTTATATTGGTTGTTACGGTCAATCTCCGGTCCTTGTCCCTTGCGGGTCACGTAGTATCCCTTCATGCGAGGTTCCTCGCCGAAGAGTAATACGTCAAGGTCGATACCATACCGCTTGGATATCTTTGAGAGGCGATACACAGAAGGGTCTGCCTCTCCTGACTCTATTTTGAGATAATGGTCGAGACTGATGTCACAAAGCTCAGCCACCTCCTCTGCAGGGATGTTGAGAACCTCGCGAAGACCTTTCAGTCTCTCGCCGATTTGCTTGATTGCTTCGTCCATATTTCTATATTTTTATTGGTTTGTGGGCAAAAGTACTAATTTTTGCTGATATGAGCAAGAAAAATCAGCGTTAATCCTCTATTTGATAACGAATTTATAGATTCCGTTTTGTCGGGAGCCTACGATAGCGGTATTGCCAATGACTAATGGAGATGATTCAAAGTTGTGAGCAAAATGCTTCTTACATAGTATTTCTCCGGTCTTGGCGCGGATGAGGTATGTGGTTCCCCCAGAGTCGCCTGTGAAAATATACATTTCGTTCTTCTCGTTTAAGAATCCTACAGGTGATGACCACGCAAACTGGTTGAGCTGGGTTGAGTGGACAATCTTGCCGGTATGTATATCGACGGCTATCATCTCCGCCGAGGCTCTGCCTTTGCCATCAGCTCCGTTTCGGCAAATATTGGCAAACAGGAGGCTGCTGCAGTCGCCTTGACCTAACAAAGGGGTGCAGTACATACCGCCATCAAGCGCCTTTTCTCCTAAGGTAAAGCGTTTGCAAGGTATCTGCAATTCCCAGATACGATTGCCGTTCCGCCCATCCAATTTTACGATATGACAAATCCCTTCATTTCCTTGTTTGTCCACTTCGCAGCCACAATATATATAAGGTGTGTCATTCTCCACTTTGCATACGATACTGCCATCTATGTCGTCATGGTTGTTGTAACTCCAAACTGGTTTCATCGTATTTAAGTTGACGGCAAGAATGTTGCCATGATTGTCTCCGAAGAAACCGTAGTTGCGATATACGCAGAGGCTGTTCTCTATTCCAGGAGCCGAGCCGTTGATGGTATAGCGTAATGCTGCTGCAAGTGTAAGCTTGCCTTGGGCTCTGCGGAACTTATACAGACATCCGTTTTCGCCAGGCCAGAAAAGGAAATCTCCTACGACTACTGGCGATGAGTCGAAGGCATTCCAACCGCGGCGTGCTTTTGGGTCACGTCCGAAGAAATCGGTTATCTGGTTCTTTTTCAGATCTATGGTCAGACTTCCGAATGGTTGGTGATTGGGAACACCCTGACCGACATAGAGGTTGTCGAGAGTAGGATCGAGCGATGGAGTTCCCTTTATCGTGTTGGTCACGTCTATTGCTTGTCTTGTCGCCTTTCCAGTATTGTAGTCGATGAAATAGACTCTGCCGCATAGAGATCCTACCATAATCTCATTTCTCTTCTTGTGATAAAGAGGCTGACCAGTCCATCCGGAACCTCCTCCCCAGATTCCATACTTCGTCTGTTCTGTATTATAATAGGTATGGAATACCCATGCCGTGTCTATGTTAGCAGGTGTTCCTGTTACTTTACCGCCAAAGTTGGCATCACGCAGTAGGGTTTTCCTGAAGGTCAATACATCTTCTCCATCATAGAGACTCTCCAAAGAGGACAAGGTGAGGTCGCTGGAATCTTTGATTTCAACATCGTAGCGCACTCTCTCTGCCGACGGATACAAGGTGTCTGGTAGGGGAAGAACAGTTGTGTTGACTTCGATTTCTGTACTATCCTCTATTGGCTGGTTGTCTTGTTGCTTGACAACTTTTGTTGTGCAGGCACCTAACAATATGCTTAACGAACAGAATATAAGCCCCCAGCATTTTTTGAGATTGCGATGATTTTTATGGTAATCCATCTTCTGGTTGGTTTTAAATTTGAACTGTTTAGATTTTTGGGGACAAAAATACGAAGAAAAAATGAATACGCCAAAGACTTTTACTGGAAATTTTTGATATGAAAAAAAGAAGTGTATCGACCATTGCAATACACTTCTTATGATGGAATATTTTTATCTCTTGCCTGCTAATAAGCCGTTGATGACGGCAGAAGTGAAACCTCCTTGTTCCATGGTGTTGAGACCCTTGATGGTACAGCCGCCAGGAGTAGTAACCTTATCAATGGCAGCCTCTGGGTGTTCGCCTGTTTCTTGCAGTAATTCCACGGCACCCTTCACGGTCTGGAGTACAATCTTCTGTGCATCCTTAGCTTTAAATCCCATTTCTACGCCGCCTTCCACATTGGCTCTTACATAGCGCATCGCATAAGCAATGGCACATGACATGGCTGTGGCAGCAGGGAAAAGACGTTCTTCCATGATGAGGCTCTCGCCCAATTCATCAAATATATCTGTGATTTGCTTACTCTCTGTAGCAGATGCATCAATTGGAGTGATGAATGTCATCGACTGTTTGTAGGCGATAGCGATATTTGGCATCACGAGGAAGAATGTTGGAGTAGAACCGTCCTTGTCAAGCCATTCCTTGATATTGGCTGATGGCACACCGGCTGCAACTACTACGAGTTTCTGGCTCTTGTAGTCGAGTGCATCCTTGATTCCCTTCAATGTTTTTTCCACGCACCAAGGCTTTACAACTACGCATACGATGTCTGCACCATGACAAGCCAACTGGTTGTCGAGGGTTACGCTGGCTCCTTCGCTTGCGAAGTGATCCAATACTGGTTGGTTGTGGTCAGATACCGTAATATCTGAAGGAGTGAAGTTCTCACTCTTCAATAAGCCTTCTGCCATGGCACCGCCCATAGCACCAGCTCCGATAATTGTTATTTTCATTGTCTTCTTATAGTTAAAATGCAATTACGGTGCAAAGATACGACTTTTATCAGAAAAAGAGCAGTTTATTGACGATTTTTTAAGAAAGCATGCTTGCTTACTGACGATTTTTTAAGAAATTCGCTAGTTTACTCCCATTCTGGAAGTATCCACGTCCTTGTTCGTCTTCTCCTTGTACTTGCCTATCTTGTAGATGATGGAGATGGAAGCTGATGCCCAATCTTGCTTGATGTTCATGTGGTAGTCTTGATTGCCTTGTACTGATTTTGTAGAGAATCCCTCGTTGAAGATATTGCTGCCTTTAATCACAATGCTCCATTTATCATTATCGGAAGCCCATCTCAACATAGCATTCAGGAGAAAGACTGATTTGATGTCATAGAGTCCTTGAATGGCTTTCGACTGATAGAATGGGTTAAGTATGAAATGGATGTGATGGCTTCGGCTAAGCTGGGCGGATAGATTTCCGGCAAGAATGGCAGAGATATGTTTGCGATTGAAGGGCAAGTCAAAGAAATCGTTACTCTTGTCATGTCTGTAGATTCCTGTTGCCGAAACACTTCCGTTCATCCAATTGCCTATACCGAAAGTCGTCGATGCTCTAATGCCTATAGTATGATTATAGTCGAAATTGGTCTCCTTCATAATGACTGCCAGGTGGTCGGTAGTCTGATAAGGCAACTGCACAGAATAGTTGGGTTGGAACTCTGCAAATGCCATCAATGTATGGCGACTTTTGATTGTCCACATCAGGTTGGTCTCGTATGTAGAGTAAGGCTTGAGATGAGGATTTCCCCATATCTCCATATAGGTAGAGGCATAGTAAATGCTGCCCATAGTTGACCAATAGCTAGGAAACTGTGAGCTGGAACTGAAGGATAAGTTGAGTATGTTGCCAGGATTGGCTTTCCACGATGCATTAAGTGTAGGATAAATATGCCATTTGTTCCATTGTGGAGAATGGTACTGCTCTGCTTCGACAGAGGCTTCCAAGCTGATTCGCTCGTTTATCTGTTTGCTTATGCCGCCATAGAAACTCAAGATTCTTTCTTTGATATTCACCTGGCTGGTTGCATCTGGAATGTCTGCTCCATCCTTGTTGGTCGTGGTTTGGTAGCTTCTGTTGTTGCTGTTTTGGAATTTCATACCATACGACAGTTCCCAACCCTTCTTCAATGAGTGGGATTGATCGGCGGTGAAAAGCCATTTGTCTATTACTTGTTTGCTGTTTGTGTATTGGATACGTTCT
>USJD01000283.1 GCA_900554835.1 uncultured Prevotella sp.
TGAGGAAAGGCGTGACAACCAACCGCAACAAGTTCGTGCTCGGACCATCGGGAAGTGAGAAGTCGTTCTTCATGAATCATCTCGTCAGACAGTTATTTTATATCATCAAACAAGGACTTCTGAACAGGCTCTTTTTTAGTTTTGTTTTTACCCGCTTTACTCTTTGCTTTTGATTTTTCTTTCGTTGACGAATAGTAAGGCTCGTCCTTTTCTGTTGGACATGGATATTTGCCTTCAATGTAGAGCTTTACCAGTCCAGCATGTGAAAGAGGAGTAGATAAATTCTTGTAATCAATATTTGTGTTGTAATCCAAAAACACAATATCACAGTCTTTAGCCTTTTCGGTAATCTTTTTGAGTATAGCCTTTACATCTGGAATATTTTCTAACATCCACTTGTATGTAGGTAGATAAATATTCTTACGTGCTTCAAAGTAATCAAGAAGTTCGTTTGAATATAAGCCTTTCTGATGTCCTAATGGCTTGCCCAATTTTCGTACCGTGCGTTTTAAATTATGCATAGTAGCATTCTTGAAGGTCTCCATGCTTACGCCTTCATTTTCAAAGACTTTTAATCCTTGCCAAACGGCCTCTACACAAGTTGCAGTTGCTCCTTTTGAAAATGGAATAGGGATATTACCATGGGGATAAAAAGGACTTAACTTTTGAGCATAGATGGACTTTGATGTCAAATCCAAGATGTAAGCATTTGGATATTCTGCCTCAATTCTTTCTATTTTTCTTCTTTTGTTTACTATATAAATCATATTCGTTACTTAAAATGGTAAATCGTCATAGACGACAGTATTAATGTTCTCTATGTATTGGAGTGGAATGAATGTTTTTACCATGACCTCAGCTTGGAGATATTTGAAATCTGCATCGTCATGTCTTACATATTCCCTTTGTGTTGCAGCAAACCTGATTTTTTGTAATGCAACTAAATCCCCACCTTGTGAATGAAGACTATCTGTTGCATTCATATCAGAAAACATCGTATATCTAAAAGTAGCAACATCTAATGATATTTTCAGAACAACAATGTTTGCTCCTTCTTGCATTTTTCTATATGCCATAGGGTGACTTTTACAGAAACTCAATCTGACATAATCCTGTAGCCCATATCTTTTATCAAGTTCCTCAGAGAAAGGAGTTCCTCCTTGATTGGGAATCTGTATTCCATGCGATTTCAAGTAATGCCAAGAATATAAGCCTCCGTTTCTTCTGATAGATTCTATGTTTGCCCTGTCTGTAAAATGGTAAAAGCACTTTATGCCATTTCTGAGCAATAAATTCCTAATGGATATTGCATCAACCTTTTTCAATGAAGAAAGGGATTCTATTCTGTTCTTTTCCGCTTCTTTCTCTTTTCTAATAGCTTCTTTTCGTTGTTCTTCTTTCTGAATTTCTTCAGCATTACGTCTTTTTATAGCTCCTTCTGCATTAATTATATTATGGATATAAGTAATGTCGCATTTACTTAAATCTATCCAATCACCATATAGCAATTTGTATCCCAGTGGGTAATTATTGGCTATTATTTGAGCTTTTTTTCTATCCTCAGCCTCTTTTCTATATGTCTCGATGAAATTATATAGAGGAGTGTTGACAGTTGATGCTTGGATGTAGTTCTCTATATAGACCGCACTTTTACCAGACTTTTTATTGTTGTAAGCCTTTATTGCCTCATTGTTATCCTTTACTTTGGAAACAATTTCATCAAATGGTATTCCTAACTTATCTGCCTCATCTCTAAGTCGATAAAAGTCGGAAGTCGTAAAGTCATCAAAGAACCTCACTTCTTTTCCATATTTGGTAGAATCAAGAATTGCTCGTTTCAATTCGTCACCATCAATATGTACTACTGCTGATTGCTGTATAGGAAATATGTCTTCTAAAGACCTTTTTAGATAGAATATTGCATATTCTTCCTTGGCAATAGTTTCATTAGAAAAAGAAGATAGCTGGTGATTCGTCTCTCCCAAAATCATCAATATAAGTTTCTCTTTGCTTTTGAATAAAGGCAAAAAAGATTCTTTGACAGACAGTGATCTACATTTTATGCCTTGCAACTCATCTATTGGCATATCATTCAAATCTCTATTGTTTGAGAACTGTTTCCAAGCCAAAGGATACTTGTCCTTGCAAGAATATGCAAACTCTAAAATTCCCCCAATTTTCTCAATAGTTTCTTTTGCCCCTGCAATTTTTCTAATCTCGCTATATGAGTGAGAAACCTTGTTACCATTCAAAAATCTACCAACAGCTTCCTTATTGGTTTTCATTAAGGAATGATAGGTGTCGAGTTGTTCTGTCAAGTCTTTGATGTACTGCTCTTCATTTGCCACCAATTCATATTCTGTATAATGAAAAGGTAAATGAAAAGCCATATGTCGCTCTGAAAATAACCATTCGATAGCCTTGTAGTTGTTTTTAAGTAACCTGTCTGTTGCTTGAATCCAAATATTAACTTGTTTTATTTGCTTCAAGTTTTGGTGAACAAACTCTTTCGATTGGTAATCCTCAGAAATGACTGTTGGGCAAGACTCTTTCCAAACTTCAAAAGCCTTGCAGAAACGACCATTAGCCTCTTTATAAGAAGATAAGACCTCCTTATAATACTTGTTTCTAAAAAGAAAATCTATTATAGCACTCATGTTAACGGTATATTAGCGATACATAATGGATAACTAAAATCATTCTCTGAAAAAATATTTAATCCTCCAATTATGGCAATTTTATTTTCTTTTATCTTTCCAAATAGAATACGTGAGTCATTTTCTACCATGAATTCATGTAGTTTTGCATTTTCATCTTTGGAAATATAACCAAGTTCAAAAAACACATCACAACAATTACGTTCTTTGACTATGATTTTGTCCACCTTTTTCAAATCCTCTTTATAATGCTTTATGGCCTCATCATCAGTAGGAATTTTACCATTTTCTTCTAAGCATAAATCAGTATACTTAACCAAAGAATGATTGATGCGTTGGCATTTTTGTTTTGCTAAAGCTACATCTTTACATTGCTGCAGAATCTCAGTTCTTTGTTGCGGAAACCATCTAAGAACTTTAATGGCATGATAGTCATACTTGTTGTCTGTTTCGGCATAAATGGCACAATATGTTTCTGTATTTGTCGCATAAGGTGAATAATGCGATTTGCCTGCAAGTGTATATTGTGTATCGGTAAATTCTCTGGGAATGTCAACGACTTTCAGACTTTGTATATTGCCAAATGTTGTAAATGGTAATCCTATATCATCTTTTATAGCGATGGTTGGTCTTGCTCCCAATATATATTCATTGGAATCAATATAGACCTTTCTCATAGTGACCCTAAATATCGGTTTTTCTGTTTGCAGAGCTATTGCTTCATTACAACGTAAACAAAATGACAAACAAATCTGGTCATAACTTTTCCTTATATTGAGTATGTTTGAAATACTCAAGCCTCTCAAATCCTTTGCAGTAAGTAATAAGGCATAGTCTATTGTTGCCGTCAAAAAGCGGAACACCGTATTCCTAAATACGAAATATCCTGTTAAAGCATTTGCAGGTTGTTCTTCACGGAAATTGACTAACAACATAAAATGTTTAAGTTCAACTGTTTCTTCGTCAAGAAGAGGATTGAACCGTCTGGCAATACTCAGTGCTTTTATTGCTGCTAGATAAAATTGCCTGTGCAATTTTATTGTTCCATCAGCATAAACAGGAGGTATATATTTGAAATCTTTCATACCGACAACTATTTGTGACATTTGTTTTCAAATTAATGCTGCTTCCCTTTCAGAAAGCAGCATTGAATATTCTTTTTCTGATTTACTACAGCTCGATAACGTTATCATCCCCATCAGAAGATGAACTTCCGCCCGAAGTAGAGCCACCGCTTGAAGATGAGCCTGTGCCAGATGTAGAACCGCCACCGCTTGGTGTACTTGTGCTTCCCGAATCCACTGCTGAGTTACCCGAAGTAGATGGAGCGGAAGCCTTCTGACCAAGCACCTCACGCTTGTAATGAGCAACTTCAGTGTTTACATAGTCAATGAAAGCCGTATAATCCTTTTCACCAAAGACGAGTGCAATGGCGTTTACCATTTTTACCAAAGCACGATAAGCGTCATCACTTGCTGTACGAGCAGTTTTTAATGCCCCAACAGTTATACCTATTTTCTCGTTGGTGCGCTGCAAGGTAAGAGTTCTTACAC
>USJD01000284.1 GCA_900554835.1 uncultured Prevotella sp.
GGGTAGGATGCTTGATTCGCATGCGCGGCCAGAAGTGCAGGTTCATGGCTTCGCTTAAAATGGAGAAGGTTCCGCTGATAAGTGCCTGACTCGCAACGATTGCAGCACCCGTGGCCATGATGATGGCGAAGAATAGCATGCTCTGCGGCATGATAGAAAAGAACGGATTCACGGAGGAGGCCGTCTGAATATGGTTCAGCACCCATGCTCCCTGACCCAGATAGTTGAGAATGAGCATGGTCTTTACGAATCCCCAACTGATGGCGATGTTCTTTCTGCCGCAATGCCCCAGGTCGGAGTAGAGAGCCTCTGCACCGGTGGTACAGAGAAATACGGCACCCAGAATCAAGAACCATTCAGGAGATCTTGCCAGCAGTATGGCTGCGTAATAGGGGTTGAAAGCCTTCAGTATCAATGGGTAAGAAGTGATGCTGAATGCTCCCACCACACCCAGCAGCAGGAACCATAGCAGCATGAAGACTCCAAACGATTTGCCTATGCTCTCTGTACCAAAACGCTGCACGAAGAAGATGATGGTGATGATGGCAAGGGTGATGGGAATGACTGGTAGGTGGGGACTGATGCTCTCGAGTCCTTCGATGGCCGTGGTCACCGTGATGGCAGGGGTGATGATTCCGTCTGCCAGCAGGGTGCTTGCGCCAATGATGGCAAGAATGTAAATCCACTTGCTCTTGAGTCGGCGCAGCAGGGCGTAAAGGGCAAGGATGCCTCCCTCGCCATTGTTGTCGGCACGCAGCGCCACACATACGTATTTGATGGTGGTCTGTAGGGTGAGTGTCCAGATGATGCAGGACAAAGCGCCCAGAATAGTACTTTCGTTGATGGTTTCGCCTGTATGGAGGATGGCTTTCATTACATAGAGGGGTGATGTTCCGATGTCTCCGAACACAATGCCTAATGTGACGAGCAGCCCTAAGAAGCCTACTTTGTGATGGTTGCAGGCTACTGAACTTTCTGTTTTTTCTCTCATATTTCTTCTCTTATTTAATTAAAATATTATCCTTTGTATAATTGCAATTTGGACATAAAATATCCTTTTTTGATTATAAATTTGGGTGCAAAGGTATGAACATAAGTGGTAAAAGATGATTTGTTTAACAAGAATTATTAGATTTAATCGGATTTAACATGAATACAAACGATGTTGTTGACAGGGAAAACAAAAGTTAATTGGTTATAAATGACTATTGCCTGAACGCCTGATAATGCGTACCTTTGCAGCGCAAAATAAAACAATAGAATCGCAAATTTAAATAATTAACAAAAACAATAAATATAAATAATATGACATTCAAATCATTTGTACCAATGGCTGCCTTATGCCTTCTGGCATCGTGCAGCAACTCCTCTAAGCAGGAGAAAGCAGAAGGCTCTTCAGTTGATTCTGTTCAGACATCTGTAATGAGTTTTCAGGATTGTGACCTCACTCTTGGCGGTATTCACTTCACTAAGATGCTTAATGAAGCCGACAAGCAGGTGAGCGAGAAGGACGGTGTCATCACTTTCGTTGCTCCTGAGAAAACCGATTTGTTCATCGACCCCAACGATGCAAAGCTGACCGCCCATACGGCAAAGGTGCTTTTTACGGAGGTTGACAACACCAAGCCCTTTACATTCTCTGCCAAAATGAAGCCGGGCTTTACTCCTGATGGACTCTATCATGCAGCCGATCTTGTTGTGATGGCCAACGATACTCTCTATCAGAAATTCTGCTTCGAACAGGATGAACGAGGCAAGCACCGTGTGGTGACCGTGCGCACCGTGGGAACGAGCGATGATAACAACCATGAGGTTGTGAATCAGGATTTTATCTATTATAAGATAAGTTCTGACACACGAACCATCGCCTCCTATTATTCGCTGGATGGCAAGGAGTGGCAGATGGTTCGCCTTTACCGCAACAACTATCCCAAGAATCTGAAGGTGGGCATCTGTTCTCAGGCTCCTCAAAAGGGAGTTTGTGTGAGTGAATTCTCTGAGTTGCGCCTGTCAACCGAGACGGTGGGCGACTTCCGAATGGGAGAGTAGGATTCGGTTTAGAGTAATCCCATCACATGTGCCAGCTTGCATGCTTCGATGGCACGATCTACCTTCAGTTTTTGGAGAATGTTCTGGCGATGGCGGTTCACGGTGTTGATGCTGATGCTGAGATTGTCTGAAATCTCTTTCGACAGCAGCCCATGGTCGATGAGTCGCAGCACTTCCAGCTCTCGTTCAGAAAGTATATTTTCGTAATCCTTATTCGTCAATATCCGCACTTCCCCGGTTCGGGTATTGGCGAATTTTGCTTTTCTGTCTTCATCAGTAGCCAGCGTATAAATACAGGCGCAGAGCAGCAGGCTGCCGTTCTTGTCGGTGGCAAGCGGAATCATCCGGTGCTTCACCCTGCGGTATTCTCCACAGGCATCTTTTACCCGCAGGTAGTTGCAGAGTACATAATCGCGATAGCATTCGGGAGTCGAGTTGCTGGAGATATAGCGCAGGAATGCAATCTCCTCTGCATGGCGCCTGCTGAGATCGTCGGGGTGGCAACGGTCGAAGATGAAGTTCTCGTAAAGCGAAGGCAGCTGGCTGACCCGTTCCTCCTGCGAAATGCCCAGTACGTCGGCCACTCCGCCGAAGTAGCAGTAGCTGCAGTTTCTGCGGTTATCTCCCATCGAGACAACTGCATTCTCAGCCAGAGCGTATGTCCGGGCTATCATCTTGCATTCTGTAAGCATCTGTTCTTCATCGTTTTCTGTATCAAATGTCTGCGAGAGATACAGTTGCTCTATTGGTTCGAAATTCTTGTCCATATTTTCTTCATGCGCTATTCGTTGAATGCTTATGCGCCTATAATCTAGGAGGATAAGCCACGCTCAACCTCCATATTAGCGCAATATATCTGCAAAAATACAAAAAATATTCAGAAAAGTGATTTTATGGATGGATTTTGTTTGTAGGGCGAACTTGATTTAACCTTATTTTATAAGATAGAGGGATAATTTGAAAAACCGGAAATCCTTAATGACCTTAATGACCTTGACCTTAATGACCGGATTCATGAATACTTGTATACATATACATCAGGGGGAGTTTGCTCGTGATGAGTAAACTCCCCCTTCAATTATTAATAGCTTTTGACGTTGATAAAATGTAATAGCACTTCTGAAATATCTTTTCTGATAGCAATTCTTCTAGTATCCGATGGTGAAACGCTCCTTGTGGTGAGCAGGCTTCTCCAGCTCGTTGACCATAGCATCAGCATAGTCCTGAACAGAGATGTGGCTGTTGCCCTCTGCATCAACAATCAGATCATCCTTACCCAAACGATAGTTGCCAGTTTTCTTTCCTTCCTGGTCGAATACACCGGCAGGAGAGAAGAATACCCAGTCGATGTCGTTCTCGTTCATCAATGTGTTGAGATAGAAATCGCCCAGCGGACGAACACCACCCATAATCTCTTCAGGGATAGCACCCGAATCAACCACACGAAGACCAGGAGCGCAGAACAGTGTGCCGGCACCGCCGACGATGAGCAGACGCTCTACGCCACTCTTCTTTGCAGCCTCGAGAATCTTTGGATAGTTCTCTGTGATGAGAGTAGCGATCTCAGGATTCATCCAGCCTGGGTTGTAGGCAGAAATGATAGCATCCTTTCCCTCAGCCAGTTTGGCTATGGCATCTACATTTGCCACATCTTCCTTCACCGCATCCACGAGGTCGTTCTTTGCGAGCTTTTCTATGTTGCGAACCACTGCAGTCACCTTGTGACCACGACTTACTAACTCATTCAATACTGCAGAACCGACGAAACCGGTTGCACCAATCAATAATACATTTGCCATAATTCTTTCTTTTAAAATTCTATTTGTTTCTTGTTTCCGGGTGCAAAGATACGATAAGAAATTCATACTCACAAGAAGGCACAAAAGGGTAAGATAGTTACCTGTTGGTAAGTATTGCAGAGCATCAGAGGGTTGCGAAAATCAAGATTAAGCAAGATTAACAATGATTCATGGTTCACATCGTCTCATGAAATTATAATTTTACATAAAAAGAACATTATATGATACTTTTTCTTGTTTAATCCAAAAACATTTCTTATCTTTACACAAAAAGTACAATATAATGCACTACTTGATATGAAAATTCAAGAAGTAATGAAATTGCAGCGTAAGGCCTTGGG
>USJD01000285.1 GCA_900554835.1 uncultured Prevotella sp.
CCCGTAGGACCACCAATCTGCACTTTGCTACCGCCAAAGACGGAGATGATAAGACCTGCCACAATGGCGGTGATAATTCCCTTCTCTGGGGTCACGCCTGAGGCAATACCGAATGCGATGGCCAGAGGCAGGGCTACGATTCCCACGATGATTCCTGCCATGAGGTCAGACATGAATGTTTTCTTGTTGTATGTCTTCAGACAAGAAAACAAGCTTGACTTGATTGCTATTGCTTTCATTACCTTTTTTAAAAAATTATATTGTATTTTTTTGTTATCCAAAAATAGCGTGTGCAAAGGTACGACAAATATCTTAAATAACAAAATGTTTTTTAATGTTTCTTAATTGTTAATCTCGTTTCATTGATTTAGCGTACTTTTGTACGTCATCTAAGGTTTAGATAGCATACAGATTATGGCAAAAGACAAGATAGCATACGTTTGCAGCAATTGTGGACTGGAATCAGCCAAGTGGATTGGCAAATGCCCGAGTTGTGGACAATGGAATACTTTCAAGGAAATCCGAATCGCAGGAGATACGGGAACCCAGGCTGCCCGAAATGCGGGCATGACGATGAGACATGGTGGCGCTGCTACGATGTTTGGCGGCGTGCGTGCTTCGGATGGAGCTGCCCAACCCATGAAACTCCGTGATATCTCTGCCCACGATGAACCCCGTATTGATATGCACGATGAGGAACTGAATCGTGTGCTCGGTGGCGGAATGGTGCAGGGCAGCATCACCTTGTTGGGTGGCGAACCGGGTATCGGTAAGAGTACGCTCACGCTGCAGACCATTCTCCATATCCCAGAGAAGAAAGTGCTCTATGTGAGCGGAGAGGAGAGTGCGCATCAAATCAAGTTGAGAGCCGATAGATTGGCTTCTTCGATCACGCCCGATAGAACGGATGTGAATCTCGACCATATCTCTATCCTTTGTGAAACTTCCTTAGAGAAGATTTTCTCCCATATCCAGCAGGTGGCTCCGGAAATCGTGGTCATCGACTCCATCCAGACCATCGCTACAGAGGATGTGGATAGCAGTCCGGGCAGTGTCTCGCAGGTCAGAGAGTGTGCTGCAGCTTTGTTGCGATTTGCCAAAACCAGTGGCATTCCTGTTATCCTGATAGGACATATTAATAAGGAGGGAACGCTTGCAGGACCTAAGATACTGGAACATATCGTGGATACCGTCATCCAGTTTGAGGGCGACCAGCATTATATGTACCGCATCCTCCGTAGTATCAAAAACCGATTTGGAAGTACTTCGGAATTGGGAATCTATGAGATGCAGCAGGGAGGACTCCGACAGGTCAGCAATCCGTCAGAACTCCTCTTGACTGAGGATCACGACGGACTTTCGGGTGTGGCCATCAGCAGTGCCATCGAGGGTGTGCGTCCATTCCTGGTAGAGACCCAAGCCTTGGTTTCCACTGCCGCCTACGGAACTCCCCAGCGTTCAGCTACGGGTTTCGACCAGCGCCGACTCAACATGCTTTTGGCCGTATTGGAAAAGCGCGTGGGATTCAAGTTAATGCAGAAGGACGTGTTCCTGAATATAGCCGGAGGACTGAGAGTCACCGACTTGGCGATGGATTTGAGCGTGATAGCCGCCGTCTTGAGCAGCAATGTGGATACTGCCATAGAGGCAGGTTGGTGTATGTGTGGCGAGGTAGGTCTGAGCGGAGAAGTTCGTCCGGTAAGCCGCATCGAGCAACGGATAGCTGAGGCAGAGAAGCTCGGTTTCCAGCACATCATCATCCCTAAATACAATTATTCGGGATTTGATCATTCGAAATACAAAATAGAAATTCACCCGGTCAGAAAGGTGGAAGAGGCGCTGAGATGCCTGTTCGGATAATGGCTTTTTGAAAGGTAAAAGGGACTTCTAAAAGTAAAAAAGTAAAAAGGTAAAAAAGTAAAAAAATAAAAAGGTAAAAATATATAGAGGAGATGAAAGATTCAGTGATTATTGTGAGCGGTGGTATGGACAGTATCACGCTGCTCTACGACAAGAAGGACGAGATTGCTTTGGGTATCAGTTTCAATTATGGTTCCAATCATAATGAGCGTGAGATTCCCTTTGCCAAAATGCATTGCGAGCGTCTCGGCATCAAGCATATTACCATCGATTTGGGCTTTATGCACCAGTATTTCAAGAGCAGTCTCCTCGAAGGAGCCGATGCCATTCCAGAAGGTCATTATGCTGATGACAATATGAAATCCACGGTGGTTCCTTTCCGTAATGGCATCATGTTGAGCATCGCCATCGGCATAGCAGAGAGCAATCAGCTGAAGAAGGTGCTCATCGCCAATCATGGAGGCGATCATACGATTTATCCCGACTGTCGTCCTGAGTTCATTGATGCCATCGACAAGGCGGCACAGGCAGGTACTTTCGTGGATGTGCAGGTGAGTGCTCCTTATACCAATATCACCAAGGCGGATATTGCACGTATCGGCAAGAAGTTGGGAATCGACTATGCTGAGACCTGGAGCTGCTACAAGGGCGGCGAAATCCATTGCGGTAAATGTGGTACATGCGTAGAACGCAAGGAAGCGCTTGCCGAGGCAGGTATCGAGGACACAACCGTATATGAAGCTGATAGCAACGTGTATAAGATAAAAATAAGTAAATAACAAAATAACAACAAAATGAAAAAGAATTTGATTTTGAGTGCAGCTCTTTTGCTTTCTGCAACTGCAGCGATGGCACAGAGTGGCACTTTCACGGTGAAGGCCAACATGAAGAACTTCGGTGACACCGTGATAGTCTTTAAGAACAGAGGTGTGAAGAACGATACCATCTTGGTAAAGAAGGATAAGTTCACTTATACCACAACTTTGGACAAGCCAATGTCTATCATCTTCGCTACTCCAGGTACCTTCCGCAATACAGAGTACAAGATGGCTCGCATCGTAGCAGTACCAGGTGAGAAGGCAGAGCTCGTAGGTGATGTTCTCACCCGTTATGATATCTCTGGTAGCAATTTCTATAAGCAGTACCATTCTGTGGATCTGATGCTGGAAGAGGCAGAGAAGCCTTTCACAGAGTTGCGCAAGTCTATCGAGGACCGCATGAAGAACGGTGGCGATCAGAATGCCCTCCGCAAGGAATATCAGGAGAAGGCTATTGAACTCGAGAAGGCACGCAATGAGAAGGTAATGAATTACGTTTCCCAGCATGCCAACGAGGAGGCTACTGCAGCACTCGTTCCTCAGTTCCAGGAGTATGACGTCATGCAGAAGGTAGTCAATATGCTTTCAGAGTCAGTTCGCAATGGTCGTATGAAGGCATTCTATCAGCCAATGTTGGATCAGGCAAAGGCTCAGATGGAGGCAGAGGAGAAGGCAAAGAAAGTACAGGCAGCTGGTGTTGAGGCTCCTGATTTCACCTTGAAGGATATTGAGGGCAACGACTTCACCCTTTCCAGCTTGCGTGGCAAGTATGTAGTTCTCGATTTCTGGGGATCATGGTGCGGTTGGTGCATCAAGGGTATGCCTCAGATGAAGGAGTACTATACCAAGTATGCAGGTAAGTTTGAGATTGTAGGTATCGATTGCAATGATACCGAGCAGAAGTGGAAGGATGCTGTGAAGAAGCACGAGTTGTCATGGAAGCATGTTTACAATCCACGTAATGGTGCCGAGAATGTTTGTGACAAGTATGCTATCCAGGGTTTCCCTACCAAGATTGTACTTTCTCCAGAGGGTAAGATTGTGAAGACCATCGTAGGTGAGGATCCTGCATTCTATACATTGCTCGACGAGTTGTTCAGTAAGTAAATGTTGCGCACCGTTCATCTGGTGCAGAAACGCAGTAAATATCCCTCAGTTTTCCTTTCGGATGGGGTTATTTGCTCCTAAATAAGCATAAACAGCCAAATATTTGCAAAAATATTTGGCTGTTTCAATAAAAAGTTGTACCTTTGCACCCGCAAGTTTAGAAATTGCAAATGATTAATTGATGGTTCCGTAGCTCAGTTGGATTAGAGCAACAGCCTTCTAAGCTGTGGGTCTTGGGTTCGAACCCCAACGGAATCACAAAAATCATAGAAAAGAGGTTTGTCAGGAGTTCTTGATGAACCTCTTTTTTTGTTCTTTTCCGTTAAAGTCTTTCCTTGTTTTGATGTAAAGAAGGGCTCACCCGATAAACCAGGGGGATTAAGC
>USJD01000286.1 GCA_900554835.1 uncultured Prevotella sp.
CGCAGATAGCAGCCTCGGCACCACCGCTGACGATGATGTTTGCCTTACCCAAACGAATCAGGTTGAAGGCATCAGCCAATGCATTGCTTGAAGAAGCACATGCAGATGTAGTAGTGTAGTTTGGTCCGTGGAATCCGAAGTGGATTGAAATCTGACCAGAAGCGATATCTGCAATCATCTTAGGGATGAAGAATGGATTGAACTTAGGACCGTTCTCCTCGTGAGTACCAAAGTACTTCACCTCATCTTCGAATGTCTTGATACCACCGATACCTACACCGAATACAACACCAACATTGTTTAAGTCTTCCTTCTCAAGATCGATATTAGCATCCTTTACACCCTGCATAGCTGCAATCATAGCCAACTGGGTATAACGGTCAAGCTTGCGAGCCTCCTTGCGGTCAATCCAATCATTGATGTTCAGGTTTTTAACCTCGCAAGCAAACTTGGTCTTGAAAAGGGTTGTATCGAAATGAGTAATAGGAGCTGCGCCGCTCTTACCTGCAAGGAGGTTCTCCCAAGTTTCCTCAGGAGTATTACCAACTGGAGTCACAGCACCGAGACCTGTTACAACAACTCTCTTTAATTCCATTTAGTATAAATTAGTTGCTAAATTACTTAGCGTTCTCCTCGATGTAAGCGATAGCGTCACCTACAGTAGCAATCTTCTCAGCCTTATCGTCTGGGATAGAGATAGAGAACTCCTTCTCGAACTCCATAATCAACTCTACTGTATCCAAAGAATCTGCACCGAGATCGTTTGTGAAGCTTGCCTCTGGCTTAACTTCTGCCTCATCAACACCGAGTTTATCAACGATAATTGCCTTTACTTTGCTTTCAATTTCTGACATAATTTTAACTTTTAAAATGTTTATAAATCGATTTCTAATTAAAAATTCGAGTGCAAAGGAACACTTTTTTTTTGATATAAGCAAACTTTTTAAGGAAAAAAGTGCATATCAGTGCACAAACACCCCTAAATTGTGCATGAAAATCTGCTTTTTTCTGATTTTTAGTTGGTTATTTGCAATATTTTAGTTACTTTTGTGCACAAGTTGAACTAATAATTAAAGCGATATGGCATTTACAGAAAAAGCAAATAAGATTTTCAATCAGGCTATTAACGATTATCACGTGAAAGATAATATTGATACTCCTATCAATAATCCTTTTGAAGAGGGTAGTATTGAGAACCGACTTTACTTGAAATGTTGGATTGATACCGTTCAGTGGCATTTCGAAGATATCATCCGCGATCCACAGATTGACCCTGCTGAAGCGCTGCTCTTGAAGCGCCGCATCGATAAGAGTAATCAGGACCGTACTGATCTCGTGGAACAAATCGACTCTTATTTCCGTGAAATCTATAAAGACGTAAAGGTACAGGATGATGCTCGCATCAATACGGAAAGTCCTGCATGGGCTGTTGACCGTCTGAGCATCCTTGCCCTCAAAATCTATCACATGAAGGAGCAGGTGGAGCGCCCTGAGGCTTCTGCCGAGCATAAGGCTAAGTGCCAGGCTAAACTTGATGTACTCCTGGAGCAGCAGGTGGATCTGAGCACAGCTATCGACCAACTTCTGGAAGATATTGAGGCTGGACGTAAGTACATGAAGGTGTATCGTCAGATGAAGATGTACAACGACCCTTCTACAAACCCTATACTTTACAACCAGAAATAGTATTTCTTTCAAAGACAACACAAATAATCCTAACCGGAAAGAATATGAGATGAATGAACTTCAACGAATCATTCATTTCATATTCTTTCCTATACATTATTATATATATAGAAGTAAAAGAATGAAAACTGAGCATATCCTTGTCATCAGATTCTCAGCCATGGGAGATGTTGCCATGACTGTACCAGTAGTCTATTCTTTGGCCAAACAATATCCTCACGTAAGAATCACCGTACTCAGTCGCCCCTTTGCCAGACCATTCTTCACAGATCTTGCACCCAACATAGGATTTATGGAGGCTGACATCAAAGGGGAATATAAAGGTATCAAAGGCTTGAATGCTCTCTACCGACGCCTCGTCGCCAAACAGTTTACGGCTATTGCCGACCTGCATAGTGTTCTTCGTTCGGATTACTTACGCATGAGATTCAATCTGGATAACTTTAAAGTTGCCCATATCGACAAGCATCGCAAGGGAAAGAGAAAACTCATAGCTGTCAACAACAAACAGTTTGTGCAGCAACCTACTTCTTTCCAAAACTATGCTGATGTCTTTGCACGCTTAGGTTATCCTGTAGATCTGGATTTCACTTCTATCTATGGAGAAGGAAAAGGGAATTTGGCTTCTCTTCCTGAACAGATATTCACAGACCAGGAAGGAATTATCCACAAACCTGGGGAAAATGCGGCACCATGGATCGGTATCGCTCCTTTTGCTGCGCACAAGGGAAAGATTTATCCTACGGAAAAGATGGAAACAGTTATCCAACAACTTATCCACAGTTATCCACAAGCCCGTTTATATCTTTTCGGAGGAGGAAAAGACGAAACTCCTATCATGAATGAGTGGGCTGGGAAATATCCACAAGTTATCAATGCTTCTGCACAACTCAGCGGTTTATCACAGGAACTCAACCTGATGAGCCATCTGGACGTCATGCTCAGCATGGATAGTGGAAATATGCACTTGGCTTCCTTGGTTCACACACCTGTAGTCAGCGTTTGGGGTGCTACTCATCCTTACGCAGGCTTTATGGGATGGAATCAGAATATCCTCCATGCCGTGCAAATCGACCTGCCTTGCCGTCCTTGCAGCATCTATGGCAACAAGCCTTGCATGAGAGGTGACTATGCCTGCTTGAACAATATAGAGCCAGAAACTATCGTGGAAAAAGTAACTCATATACTAGCTTACTAATAAGCGGAATTGGAGGGTGTACAAAAACTTATACCCCCCTTCGTTTCAGCGCATTCAAATTATATGTGTAAATTTTGTCAAAAACAGGTATATATAAAAACAACATATAAAAAATAATCTTATATTTGCATTACGTATAATCATATAAAACATATTTTTATGAAAAAACTAAATTACATTATTATTGGTATTATAGGTCTTCTCGCATTATGCTCATGCGAAGATGCTATAGATTCTGCATATGTGCCAAGCACACAACAGAATAGTGACAACGAAGTCATTTGTGATAATCAATTGCTTGCAAATGAAATTAACCAAAAGTTTTTAAATGCAACTGTTGTTAAAACCAGAGCTAATGATGCTTATAGTTGTACTATTTATCCTGATTATTATGGTGGTTCTTATATTACCAGTAATGGTCATTTAGTACTACTTGTCTATGGAGATTCTCTTAATGCTGTAAAAAAAATTAAATCAATAATAAATAGTGATATTGTAGAATACAAGAAAAGCAAATACTCATATCAATATTTGAATGAGGTTATGGGGAAAATTTCAGAGTTATTGCCATATGCTAAAAAAGATATTCGTGACAATATTGTTGGCTTTGGAATACTTGATGATGAAAATTGTATAGAAATAGACGTTGTTTCTGCTCAAAAAAGCAAGATTTATGAAATAATAAATTTATTTAAGTTTCCTATGCTAAAAATAGTTGAAACGGGTCGTTTTATAGACAATGCAAGTTTATTACTACAACCTGGTGTTGAAATTGACCGACTTATATCTGGAAATACAGTTAGTGGTGGTTCATGTGCTTTTAGAGCCAAAGATAATTCAACAGGCAAACTTGGTGTAGTTTCTTCTGGTCACGCATTTACTTCTGCTGATGATATAGCATACGTAAATAGTAAAAAAGTTGGAAAATGTATCAGAGCACAGAATAAAGGAAATGTAGATGCATCATTTGTCGAAATTGATACGGCAAAATGTCAACTTTCAAACATAATAGTAAATGCCAAAAATAAAGAATTATCTATAGAGACTAGCAATCCTGGTGTTGGAACTTTTGTTAATTTTAGAGGAGCAATTCATAATGGGAGTGATTCAAATACTAAAGGAGGGGTCATCAAAAGTATAAAATATGAAACTACTTATAAAAACACCAAATACACCAACATGTCAACAGCTGCATATAATTCAACAGATGGAGACAGTGGCGGTATTATATATACATATGTTAGTGCAAAGAA
>USJD01000287.1 GCA_900554835.1 uncultured Prevotella sp.
GATGTCTTTCCTACTTGTCTTGCTCCACGTAAAAGCAATGGTTTTCTCTCTTGAGATTTCGCCCAAATCTCAAGTTCTTTGTCTATATGTCTTTTTAGATATTTTTTCATAATTCGTAACACGTTGATAATCTGGTGCAAAGATACGAATTTTTCTAAAATTAGGGGCTAAGAATGGGTTAAATCTTCTAAAATTAGGGGCTAAGAATGAGTCAAACCTGCTAAAATTGGGGGCTAAGAATGAGCCAACCTTCTATAATTAGGGGCAGTCCAACTCGGATGCCTCTCTTATAAAAAGGCTCCAAGCTGGACTTTCGTCATTCTTATCTCTCTCTCTCTCTTATATTGCTATAGGCATCTGTTTTTATCTAAAAGAATATGCTGCTGATTAGAGTTTTTCGCAGAATTCGATTTTCTCCTTGTTAGGACCCTCAATAGTGAAGAATTTTACGCCGTTCTCCCAGAAAGGAAGACCATTTACCTGCTGATCCAGCATCTTGAAGATTCCGGCTTCCTTTACTACCTGGAAAAGATCGTCTATGTTCTTTACATCAATGGCGATGTGGTCAATGGCTCCATATTCCATCTTTGCCTGATGGTTCTGATAGGTCTCGATGATGAGATTGTGGAGCTGGAGAAAGGCTACTTCCTCGGTGCCGTTTACTGTGCGAAGGGCTGTCTCGAAGCCCAGAGCATGATAAAACTCAATGGTCTTGTTGATGTCGTTGGTAGGAATGCCGATGTGCTGCACGCCTGTTGTAAAATCTTTAATCTTCATAATGAATTTGTGTTTAGATGATTGTTATGATAAAACTTTCTGTGTTTTTTTGAAGATTTAGAAGCGGATGATTTCTGCTCCAATCTGGAAATAACTCTGGTTGCTCTGCGGATTCCACATGCCCTTGGCGTAAACCGGAACGGTGTAGTTGCCGAGCTTGAGGTCGTGGGTGGCTTGCAACGATACGTGAACGATGCCTGCCGTGGTTCCGAAGAAGTGAGCATCCTCGCCAGCTCTGTTTAGGGCGAAGGCTCCACCTACTCCTGCATCAACCTTCCAGCCATCCTTCTGGTAGATAGGGTATTCCGCATAGGCGAAGGTGGAATATTTCTGCTCGGTATTGTCGCTGTTGCGGTCGCGTCCGAAGACTACCGTTGACCAGCTCAGGAGCAGTGGAAATTTCTCGTCCTGAAACCGGTAGCTCAATGTTGCATCGAGGAATCGACCCGTGGTATGGGCAGAGTAGTTCCAGTATTCCTTATTATTATAGTTGGCGCCAGGGGAGAAGTTGTAGGTGTCCCACAGGGCGAATCCCCAACCGCCAGCCTTCAGATTCAGATAATGGTTAAACTCCTTGTAGGAGCCTTCCGAGTTGCAGCCACCCCAAAGTCCGATGGTAACGTGGTCGTTGGCCATCGTATAGCTCAGGTCGGTGAGGAGGACGATGCCGTCGGAAACTTCCATGCCACGCCACAGATGATTGTTCTGCACGTTGGCTTTCAGATGGAGCTGTGCCTGGGCGTTTCCCAGGCAAGCAGCCATCATCAAAACAATAACTACAATTCTTTTCATGGTTTAACAACAAAATTCCTTCGGTAATACAGGCATGGCTCCATTCTGTGTACAGACGTATGCCGAAACCTTTACTGCCAATTCATGTGCCTCTCTGACGCTCTTGCCCTTCAGAATACTTGCCACGAATGCACCTGTGAATGAATCACCGGCACCCACAGTATCAGCTACTTCCACTTTTGGAGTCTCGATAAACGAAACCTCACCAGGAGTGAATACATAGCTGCCGTTTACGCCACAAGTAAGGATGAGCATCTTCAGATTGTATTTGCCCAAAAGAAGCCAGCATTTGTTCTCCAGGTCGATGCCCGGATAGCCGAAGATGCGACTTACGGTAATCAGTTCCTCATCGTTGATCTTGAGGATGTTGCATCGCTTGATGCTTTCGGTGATAATCTCCTTGGTATAGAATCCCTGACGGAGATTGATGTCGAAAATTTTGAGTATCCCTTCTCCTTCAGGCATGTGGTCGAGAAAACGGTAGATGGTGTTGCGAGAAACTTCGTTGCGCTGAGCTAATGAGCCGAAGCAGGCTGCGGTGCAGTTCTTCGCCAATTCTTCCAGGGCAGGGGTGTAAGGGATATTGTCCCAGGCAGCTCCTTCCTTGATGTCGTAGCAAGGAATTCCGTTGGCGTCGAGTGAAACCTGGACGGTGCCTGTAGGGTAGGCTACCTTATCTATTTGATAGTTGAGATGGTGATCGTTGAGTTCCTTCTCCAGTTCCTTGCCCAGCTCATCGTCACCCATTGCACTGACTGCACAGCTGTCGAGTCCGAACTGTGAAACATGGTAAGCAAAGTTGGCAGGAGCGCCACCGAGTTTCTTACCTTCTGGAAGCACATCGAAAAGTGCCTCGCCGATACCTATTACTGATTGTTTCTTTTCCATTGTTGTATATTTTAGATTGTTAGTAATTATCTATTGATTTCTGTTGCAAAGATAAATGCATTTTCTTATTGTTGCAATAAAAAAAAATAATTATACTCTGCAAACGTTCCCGCAATCGTTTCCAATTTCTGCAATCGTTTGCAGATGGTTTATACTTTATAGCAATACTTCTTTTATAAAAAATCCTCGTAAGCAAAATATGAGCTTACGAGGATACTATTTATAATGAAACTGTTTTTTTTAATAGAAAACGACGATACTAATAAGAAGAAATTAATCTTCTTCATTCTCCAGCAAGTCGGTGCCGAGGTGAGTGGTCTGCTCACGCTTCAAACGGTCGCGCACTTCCTTAGGTTTGGTGGCGTAGGTAATCATTCGGATAGAATCGTTATAGCTTACGTACTTCCAGAGCCAGTTAAGCATTACCATTACCTTGTTCTTTACGCCAAGGATAGAGCGGAGGTGGACTACCAGCCACAATACCCAGGCAAAGAAGCCCTGACTGTGGAACTTGCCAAGTTCTACCACAGCCTTGTGTCTTCCGATGGTTGCCATAGAACCCAGGTTCTTGTAGCGGAAAGGCTTGAGTTGGGAATCGTCTGCTCCCTCTGCTATCTTCTGGATATTTTTAGCCAGAAGTGCAGCCTGCTGAATGGCTACCTGAGCCAACTGTGGATGACCGCCAGGATAAGCTGGGTCTGTGGTCTGGATACACTGGTCGCCGATGGCGAAGAGACCATCCATGCCAGGGATGCGGTTGAACTCATCTACTACGATTCGGAAACCACGACCCAGATGGTCACCTTCTATACCTGTGATAGGCTGTGCCTTTACACCGGAAACCCAGAGGAAGGTGCGGGTAGGAATCTCCTGACCATCCTTCATCAGAACTTTATGATCCTTATAGTCGGTTACCATTTTACCAAACTGTACATCCACACCCATGCTGGTGAGAAATTCGTATGCTTTCTTAGAAGAGTCCTGCGACATTCCTGCGAGCAGTCTGTCGCCGGCTTCCAGAAGATAGATATGCATCAGAGATGAGTCCATATCAGGATAATCATAAGGAATCACGTAGCGCTTCATCTCCGAGAGAGCTCCGGCAATTTCCACACCAGTGGCACCACCGCCCACAATCACTACGTTCAGAAGTTCCTGTCGTTCCTCTTCTGTAGCACAGGTCAAGGCACGTTCCAGATTACTCAGCACGGCGTTGCGCAATCCCATCGCCTCTGAAACGGTCTTCATCGGAATCGCCCATTTCTCGATATTGGCATTACCATAAAAATTGGTAGTGGTACCGGCTGCGAACACCAGATAATCGTACTCGATTTTACCGATAGATGTCTGCAGAATCTTCTTGTCTGGGAATACGGCTCTCGCTTCTGCCATGCGGAAGTAGAAGTTCTTGCGCTTGCGGAAAATCTGTCGGAAAGGGAAGGAGATGGAACTTGGGTCGATACCTGCTGAGGCAATCTGATAGATAAGCGGAGGGAACTGATGGAAGTTGTTCTTGTCGATCAACACCACCTGCAGGTTTGAATTGCAGAGGTCTTCTGCCAAACGAAGACCACCGAGTCCGCCACCTACGATAACAACTCTCTTCAACTGATTTCTCTTGATATTAATACTCATAACTACT
>USJD01000288.1 GCA_900554835.1 uncultured Prevotella sp.
CAAAAAATGAAATGCGCCATATACTTGCAGAATTGACCATCTTCATTGAAGGAGTTCCTGACAATTTTGCAATGATAGGCAAGGTTCTGAATGTGGCAACCGGACTCCTTCCCCTGCAAAAGAATGAGGATGGAACATTCGGGACGGCAAGCTATACCAAGGAAGAGTGTGATATACCTTTGAGAATCGCAGTGCCTGGCGAAACTTTAAAAACGGAAACATTACGCTTGATGCCGACAGCCAACGGTTTACATACCACCAAGTTGTTTATCCAACTGATTTCTCCTGGGGGAGTAGTTAGCAACTACGACATCGAAGCACCCGTCATGAAATCTGGCGGCAAGTACAAGATAAACTTGGAATTTGAGGAGATGAAACCTTACATGTATCTTACGAGCACGAAGATAGATGATTGGACTGAGGAATGGATTTATCGTGGTGAAATCCTGAATCCTGAAGATTAAGCGACCCTCTCATTTAAGCAAGAATCAAAACAAGAATATAAACATAAAATAGTAAAAGACAATGAAAAAGAAGACTTATCTCTTTGCCCTGATGGCAATGGCTTTGACATTGGGCAGTTGTTCTGACAACGAGAACGGTATCGGAGGCGAGACCTCCAAGTATATCACCGTTTCAACCAGTATCGGCAATATGACACGTGTTGCCACAGATGAGAAGGGTGGACAAACCTTTGAGGAGGGTGATGAAATCAGTGTGTATGCCTGGACTGGCGATGCAACTGTTGCTCCAGAGACACGCGAGCGTGTGGTGAACAACGCTATCAACAAGTTGACTAACGGTTCATGGGTATCTACTCCACAGATGCTTTGGAAGAACAACCGCGACAAGCATTATTTCATCGGTGTATACCCTATTTCAGCAATATCCGACCTTTCTGCCGGAGAATATACATTCGATGTGAACAAGCAAACAGAAAGCGACCTCTTGGTGGCAGTCAACAAAGATGGCTTATCCTATAATGTCGATGAACAGCAAACTGTTCCTCTCACCTTTACCCATGTAATGGCAAAACTTGTGGTGAACCTTACCTATAAGAACCAGTGGGGAACAGAGGGACCTACCGTAGATAAGGTAGCTGTAGGCAATGCCGCAAAAAAAGCAACCGTCAATTATCTGACCAAGGTTGTCACCCCATCTGCTGTAGCAGAAGATAAAGCTGACTTCGACATGCCAGCATTAACCGCCAACAAGAAATATGCTTCCATCATCATCCCGCAGGATGGTGTTCAGAAGATTACCATCACCATTGGCGGAAAGGACTTCATCTACGACAACGGCACACCTTTCAAATTTGAGAGTGGCAAGATTACCACCGTCAACCTGGAGGTAGGACGTGATGTCATAAAACTTGGCGATGTAAACATCTCCGACTGGGGTTCTACAGGCGAACCTATCAAGGGTGAGGCTTACGATTAACTTTCTTAAAATTAAAACAAACAATTCGACAATATGAAAGCAATTAAAACATTAGCAATGGCAGCTTTGGCAACGGCAGTTTTTGCCAGCTGCTCCAGTGAGGATGATTTGGCACAGAGCAATTATCCAATGGATAATGTGGTTAGAATCATGACAAGTGTAGATGGCATGAATACCCGTGCCTCTTACGGAAACAGTACGGACAAGCTTAAATCGTTTGGCTTCTGCATCAAAAATGCTAATAGCGAAAAATATACCTATGATAATATCAAGGTAACAAAGGAAGGCAGCAATTGGATTCCGGCTACCCAGATGTTTTGGCAGAATTCAACTACCGCTGTTGATATTCTGGCTTATGCGCCATATCAGGAGACTACCGAAGATGCAAATGGCAAAGTTAAAGTCTATGGAAATAATGATTACGCTTTTGCTGTACAGGCAGACCAAAGCAATGCTAATGACTATACTTCAGACTTCATTGTTTATAGACAAAAGAACTTCACTCCTGGTACGGAATTGAATGCCAACCAAGCTGTTGACATTACATTCTCCCATATCCTTAGTCAGTTGAATCTGACTATCGAGCTAAGAGATGAGTTTAACCAAAACAAGGAAAAGCCTATTACGGCAGAATCAGTAACAGATGTAAAGATAAATGGAACTATCCTAAGTAGTAAGGTGGATTTTACAGCAGAATCAATAGTTGCAAAAGTTGATAACACCCAAGGTGCAACTGCTATTACTCCTGAGGTTGTTAAATTCAATGGAGCCGATGAAAAAACAGCCCATCCAACTTTCAACTATTCAGCTATTGTAATCCCACAGTCTGTCACATCTGGGAAATTTAGCATCGGTTTTAAAGTGAATGGCAATTCTTATGTTTGGACTGCTACAGAAAATGATGTTGTATTTTTGTCCGGGAAAAGCCATCAGTTGCATTTATTGGTAGGCAAGGATGTGGTACAGATAAGTTACATAGGGGTAAGTCCTTGGGGGGAAGAGCATACCGACAATTTAGAGACAGAATAAAAGTTTGTTTGACATTAATAGATACAAAATATGAAGATAACAAAATATATTGGCGCATTAGCATTTGTTGCAATGCTCGCTGCTTGCTCTAATGAGGAAGAGCAAGGTATAAATACTTTGAGCAATGTAGTTGAGGTTACAGCCAACGTTGGTAAAAATAGTATTTTTACACGTAGTAATCCAGTGGGCAAAACAGAAGAAGCTCTGTCTGTGTTTAATGATGGCGATTTAATCCGCATATTGACTAATGGTAAAACCGTAAATTACACTAAAAGTGGTGACAATTGGATACCAGAAAATGGTGACTATTTGTGTTGGACGGGTGGCGTACAGGAGTTCAAAGCAATATACCCTTATAGCGCAAGTGAAAACACTGTAAATACGATATATAGTGGATATGTGTCTGCTGACCAATCTACCCTTGACAAAATAGCCAAGTCTGATTATATGTGGACTAGTCGAATTGATGCTAAAGCTCCTCAAGATAGAATGTTGGAGTTATATTTTCAGCGTCAAACAGCTCGTGTTGTTGTCAGAGTAAGTTCTTTTGGCAATGAATTCGATGGACTGAAGCCTGTGCTTACCGATGTAAAAGTTTATTCAAAACTTCATGTTTCGGCAGAAGAGCAAGTAGGAGAAAATGAGAACATAGAAGAAATCACAGCTTATAAAGATCCAACTCCTGATGAGAATGGCAATAATGTCTTCTATGCATTGGTTGCACCTGGTGAAAAAAAAGATGGAGAGAATTTCCTCAAACTCACAGTGACATACAATGATGAAGATGGCAATCCAACATTGTCAAAAGACTTGTTTGTAAAGGGTATTCCTGCTCACGAATATGCTCAGAGCTATACCTATAATGTAAAAATAGGTAAGGATAAGGCTGCGGTAGGAAATGTAAATGTTACTGATTGGAGTACAGGCAGCGTTATCGAAGGGGGCGATGCTGTAACAACTACAGAAAATGCCTTACTGGTGATAGAAAAGGCTTTGGCTGCGAACAAAAAGAACATTGAAATCACTTTAGATGCAAATGCAGATAGAGATGTGCTTAAGAAGATAAAAGATGCCCTAAGTAGTGCAGATGTTGGCAGTATTGAATTAACTGTTAACGGAGTTGAGACATTATGTGCTGAAGCATTTAAGGAGTGTACTCAGCTAAAATCAATAAACTTGCCAAATGTTAAAAGCATTGGGCAATCAGCCTTTTATGATTGCTACAATATGGAAGCTGTTAATGCTCCAAATGCAACAAGCATAGGTGACATGGCTTTTGTGTCCTGCTCATGGCTCAGAAAAGTGACATTGGGGAATATATCCAAGGCTGGTACGGACATCTTTTATTTTTGTGATACAGAGAACGCTATAGATTTGGTGTTGTCTGGCGACCAGAGAAAGATGTCTGATAAATATACAGAAACAGGATGGGAGCCTGATCCTGACGGGGAAAATTATAAAAACTCCCTGGAACATCGTAATTGTGATTTTCTTGGCTATAGATTTAAATCTATAAGTTGCGGAGACAGGATATACTACTTATACTCCTAAGTTGGGCAAGAGTATGAGGTGCCCAGCAATTATATTTACCCGCACCTCACGGGAAACGACAAGGGTCTATATGCCACG
>USJD01000289.1 GCA_900554835.1 uncultured Prevotella sp.
TTTGAGGAAATGCTTTATAAAATGAGGGTGCGTCATGGCTTATGACACACCCTCTCAAGTTTTTCCTGTGCCTCGCGCATATCCTCCTCAAATCTGGTATGATCGAGCAAGAACTCTTTCCTACCACCGGCAAGCAACTGAAACAATGCTGGATTCATTCCCTCCACATACTGAGCAATTGCGTATTCGATATCATCCCGTTGCGTAGGGTTGGTGGAAAATTCATATACACGAAGTTTCTGGTGAATAAAGCAATAAGCCGACTCGATACAGTCACGTCCGATCTCAGCCATTTCCTGCTTATCCTCTATAAGAGATTTGTCCATATTACAATTTACAATTATTATACGATAAAGAAAACTCCTGTGAGCGCTTACCCCCATTTACAGGAGCGGTGTCATATATACTGGCAGAAGCAAAGTTTGCTCATCCTTTTGCAAGTCCTTAGTATATATAAGGTATCTCTGGCCAATACGATCGGAATATTTTTGGCAGAACGCATCGAGAGAGGCATGGGTTTTATAACCAGATGACTTCACCTCTATCGGACATAGTTTGTTGCCCCGAGAAAGAAGGAAATCAATCTCATAGAAATGAGTCTTGTCTTTTGGAAAAGTGTAATAAAACAGTCTGTCACCTAAAGCCCTGAGCATCTGCGCCACTAAGTTTTCATAGACATATCCCATATTGGCAGAGAGTTTGTCACTCAAAAGTTTATTATAGATGATGTTTTCCGTAAAATCCTTGTCCCAAAACGCCAAGGTAACAAAGAGACCAGTATCGCCCACATAGAGCTTATACTTTCCATAATCCGCTGTCAACGACATTCCAACCTGAGGGTCGTCTGCATGATAAGCAATATTAATGGTCTTGCTATCCTCCAAATTAAGCAGCAACTCATCTATTTTTGCGGAAGGCATGTTACCTACTACAGGAGTCGGTTGATAACGCATCAAATTCCTGCTCAGCTGTGATGGTATTGCCATAAAGAGTTTAGAGATACGACCAGTAGAGTCAATCTTTCGGAAATCATCAGCATAAAGTTGGATAATCTGGCGCTTGACCATATCCACACTTTGCAAATTCTTAGTGTCAAGATACTCATTGACAGCCTGCGGCATTCCCCCCACAAGCATATACAAGCGAAGGTCGCGCATCTTCATGCGATTAATCCCCTCTCCCAATGACATTCTTTTCTCAAAAACCTGTTTTAGCAACGACATGCCAACCTCATCACCCAATGCCCATCTGAATTCCTCATAATCCATCGGGAACATTTCTACACGATGCTCCTCACTCGGGATATTGATGTCTTTGGTATTTTTGTGGATGCTGATAAGCGAACCTGTTTCTATGTAATCATAACGCCCATCTTTTACCAAGTACTTGATTGCCTGGCGTGCCTTTGGACACTGCTGGACTTCATCGAAAACAATCACCGACTCACGCTCATAAAGAGATGTCTGATAAATATTCTGGAGATATAGGAAGATATAATCCAAATCCATCAAGTTCTCAAACAAGTCCTTTACATCCTGCGAAGCTTCATTGAAGTCTATCAATATATAAGAACGATACTCCTTTTTGGCAAATTCCTCCACAATGGTGGATTTACCAATACGCCTTGCTCCTTCCAAAAGGAGAGCACTTCTCCCTTTGGAAGCAGCCTTCCATTCTAATATTTTTCCATAGACTTTCCGTCTGAATTTTCTTTCTGACATAAATATCCTCCTAATTAGTTCATTTTCAGGCGCAAAGATACAGAAAAAGATTGGTTTACCAAAATCTTTTGGGCGAAATTATAGTCTCTTACCAAAATCTTTTTAGCGAAATTATAGTCTCATACCAAAATCTTTTGAACGAAATTATAGTCTCATACCAAAATCTTTTTGGCGAAATTATAGTCCCATACCAAAATCTTTGGCAGATTTCCTCATTATTTGACATTCTTCATTGAGAGGCCGATGCGCTTGCGCTTCAAATCCACCTCAGCCACACGAACCATCACATGCTCATGGAGTTTTACTACCTCTGAAGGATCGCTGATGTAGCGGTTTGCCATCTGAGAAACATGAACCAGACCATCATTGTGAACACCTATATCCACAAAGGCACCAAACTTGGTGATGTTGGTCACGATGCCCGGCACAACCATGCCCTCCTGCAAATCCTCAATCGTCTTGATGGAGGCATCAAACTCAAATTTCTCCACCTCGCCACGAGGGTCCAGTCCAGGCTTGTCCAACTCAGCCATGATATCAGTCAAGGTAGGCATACCCACCTCCTTGCTCACATATTTCTTGATATCTATCTTCTTCTGCAGAGCCTTGTCCTCCACGAGTTGCTTCACCGTCACGCCCTGATCTTTCGCCATCGTCTCTACCAGCGCATAGCGTTCTGGATGCACGGCACTATTATCGAGCGGATTCTTGGCACCAGGAATACGCAAGAAACCAGCACACTGCTCGTAAGCCGAAGGACCCAGACGAGGCACCTTCTTCAACTGGGCACGAGAGGCGAAAGCTCCATTCTCCCTGCGATATTCCACAATGTTCTTGGCAAGCGTAGGCCCCAGACCACTCACATAGGTCAACAGATGCTGCGAAGCCGTATTCAGATTGACACCCACAGAGTTCACGCAGCTCATCACCACCGTATCCAGACTTTTCTTCAACTGACTCTGATCCACATCGTGCTGATACTGTCCCACACCGATGCTCTTAGGATCAATCTTCACCAATTCCGCCAGAGGATCCATCAGGCGACGGCCGATAGAAACCGCACCACGCACCGTCACATCCTCATCCGGGAATTCATCGCGGGCTATCTTGGAAGCCGAATAGATGGAAGCACCATCCTCGCTTACCACATAGATATCCACAGGATGATCGAAAGTGATTTCGTGCAGCCAGTCGCTCGTCTCACGGCTCGCCGTACCATTGCCCACAGCCATAGCCTCCACATGATACATCTTCACCATGCGCTGCAGAGCGGCAGTAGCCTCGCTACGCTTGCTGCGAGGCGGATGAGGAAATACGATTTCATGATGGATGAGATTGCCCTGAGCATCCAGACAGGCAGTCTTGCAACCATTGGCGAAACCAGGATCCACCGCCATCACTCTCTTCTGTCCGAGCGGAGCAGCCAAGAGCAACTGGCGCAGGTTTTCAGCGAAAACCAGAATAGCCTCCTCGTCAGCCTTCAACTTGCTTGATGCAGCAAACTCCGTTTCGATACTTGGTTTCAGCAGACGCTTGAAAGCATCATCCACCGCCTCGCCTACCAAGGTCTGGCATTCCCCATAACCATGAACGTAATGGCGCTTCAACTTATCCGTACACTGTTCGTCATCAGCAGAGATGCTGACACGCAGAATACCGGCAGCCTCGCCACGGCGCATAGCCAACAGGCGATGAGAAGAACAGCGCTTCAGTGGTTCCGAGAAGTCGAAATAATCAGAGAATCGCTGAGCCTCTTCCTCGTCCTTCTTCTTAGCCACCACCTTGGAAGTGATGATGGCGCCACGTCTGAACTCCCCACGGATGGCATTGCGGCTTTCCTCGCTCTCGTTCACCATTTCAGCGATGATGTCCTTGGCGCCCTGAATAGCCGCATCAGCATCAGCCACCTTGTCGCCTACATATTTCTTTGCCACCTGCATGATATTACGTTCACGCTGGAAGAGCAGAGTTTGTGCCAAAGGTTCCAATCCTGCCTCACGAGCAATCTGTGCACGGGTTCTGCGCTTCGGTTTGAAAGGCAGATAAATATCTTCCAGTTCCGTAGCATCCCAGCATTCCTCGATACGCTTCTTGAGTGCATCCGTCAGTTTTCCCTGTTCATCGATCGTCTTGAGAATGGTTTCCTTGCGTTTCGCCATCTCCTTGAGTTTATCGTTAGCCTGGGCGATGGCTTCAATGTTCACCTCGTCCATATTCCCCGTCTTCTCCTTACGGTATCGGGAGATGAAAGGGATAGTACAGCCCTCTTCGAGCAGTTCCAATGTATTTTCGACAGCCTGCTCTCTCAGTTTGAGCTGCGCTGCTATCAGCTTTGTAAATTGATTCATTTATGATATTAATAAAAAAAGATTCA
>USJD01000290.1 GCA_900554835.1 uncultured Prevotella sp.
CTTAACTTCTACCTTTACGGTGATGTCGCCCTTGGTATCTGTTGTTACTGATGGTTTGCCATACTTGAAGTTGGTGTAGCTGAGACCATAACCGAAAGGATAAGATACTGGCACATTCTTGGTGGTGTAATAACGATAACCTACATATATGCCGTCGTTGTATTCGGTGTAGTCGAAATTCTTGCGTGTGCCCTCGGTGCGCACGTCGGCGAAGCCCTTCAGAGCCTCAGTAAGCTGCTCGTCGCTGATTTCGTCAGGTGTGGGGAAATCGGCTTTCGAAGGCACGTCGTTGTAGCTTATAGGCCATGTCATAGGCAGACGGCCCGACGGACTCTCCTTGCCTACGAGGATATCGCTTACCGAGTTGCCACCCTCCTGGCCCGGAAGCCATGTTGTGATGACAGCGTCGGGAGCGTCAATCCAGCTCTTTGTCTCTATGACACCGCAAACGTTCAGTATCACAACCACCTTCTTGCCTGCCTTGTGGAACGATGTGCACACGTCGCTTACCATCTTCTTCTCGGCAGCGGTGAGGCAGAAGTTGTCCGAGATGTAGCGGTCGGCAAACTCGCCTGAGGTCTTGCCGATGGTGATAATGGCAATATCGTTGTCCTTGGCAACCTTCTGCAGGTTCACATTCGAGAGGTCCATTTCGGGAATGAGGTGCTTGGGCAGGAATGCAGCAAACTGGCTTGTTGACTTAGGCATCTTGGCTGTAGCCTCCGGAATGTAAGCCTCGTAAGTCTGCTTCAGCGTATTGTCAATGCTGAATCCCGCGTTCTGCAGTCCGTCGATGAGGCTAACGACGTATGCATGATTGACATCGCCCGAACCGGTACCGCCTGCTATGAAGTCGTATGAAGTACGGCCGAATACAGCCACATTCTTCACGTTTCCCTTGATAGGCAGGGTGTTCTTGAGGTTTTTCAGCAATACCATACCCTCCAGGGCGGCGTTGCGTGTCACGAGAGCATGAGCCTTGAGGTCGGGATTGTTGTCTGCCACATAACCCTTGTATCTCGGAGTCTTCAATATGTACTCCAGGATGTGCTTCACGTTGCGGTCGATGATTTCCATCGAGAGATGTCCGTTGAGCACAGCCTTCTTCAGTTCCTCGCGCTGCGACAGCTTGCCCGGCATCAGCAGGTCGTTGCCAGCCTCCATCTGGGCTGCGACATGCTGTCCGCCAAACCAGTCGGTCATAACCATACCCTTGAATCCCCACTCATGGCGCAGTATCTCGGTCACGAGGTCGCAACGCTCGCTGGTCATGGTTCCGTTCACTTTGTTATACGATGTCATAACAGTCCAGGGCTGAGCCTCCTTAACGACAATCTCAAACGGCTTCAGATAAATCTCGCGGAATGTGCGCGGAGTGCCGATAACGTTGTTGCTTGTGCGGTTGGTCTCCTGATTGTTGAAGGCGAAGTGCTTGAGCGATGTGCCCACGCCGTTGCTCTGCACGCCGTTGACCATTGCTGCGCAAATCTTGCCCGATAGCAGCGGATCTTCCGAATAATACTCGAAGTTGCGGCCATTGAGCGGATTGCGGTGGATATTGGTGGCAGGTGCCAGCAATACGTCAACTCCGTAGTGCTTCACCTCGTCGCCCATAGCAGCTCCAATCTCGCCTACGAGCTGCACATTCCATGTCGAACTCATCACCGTCTCGATAGGGAAGTGGGTGCAGTAGAACGTCTTCGAAGTGCCCTCACGTTTTGGCGAGATGCGCAAACCGGCAGGACCGTCGGCCACAACAGTTGCCGGGATGCCCAGACGGGGTATGGCGTTGAGCTGGCCGGCTGCTCCCGGAACGAGTTCGGCTGACGAACCGATAGTAGCAGTGGCATCTGTCTTCACGTTGCCAGCCGAACCAATCAGCACGTTGAGCTTCTCGTCGAGAGTCATAGCATTAATTACTTTTTCTATTGGATCAACTCCGAACTTCGGAGTCTGTGCGCTTGCGCCCATAAATAATGTAGAAGCGCAAATAGTTAATAATTTTGCCTTTAGCATAGGTTTGTTTTTTTTGATTTTTCTCTGCTGCAAAGTTACTAACAATATCAGCCCGATTAAGCTGTGTGTAAGCGCTAAAGTAAACCAAGTTGAAAATTAAAACACTGAAAAACAAACGGTTAGCAAAAATAATGTAGCACCAAAAGTAAACTTTCCGACCTCGTTATGTATAACAAAAACATGACCTCTGCTGACTTCTCACGACAAGCTTTACTCCGTCAGGGTACATCGAATATCTCATCTTCACCATGCGTTCGTGAGACCTCCTCGGATAAGAGCATTATCTTTCCATCTTATACCTACTTCATTTTTTCGCAAGCTCAAGGAAACTCCACCGACCGTTCCGAATAGCTATGGGACTTGGATTTGTTTTGCAATCTTATCCATGGTTAAATGCCTTATATGAAGTTCCTGTTCGTTAGGTCAGATGTTTGCCGCCAGCTTCCTTCAGATTTCACCTTACGATGAACACCCTTGCTCTTGGCTATGTAATTCCCGCTATTAGGGCTTACTCGGGACTTTCACCCGTTAGACAATGCTCATGCCGAGCGTACAACGAACAAAGGGAAACAACCAGTCTTTGGTCGTTCCCCTTTGTTCGTTGTATTCATTCTGATTACATCACATGATTGTCAAAATGGCTTTGCATGCAAATCATCCCGTCCTTCCTTGTTGATAAAGCGAGCTGCACTCGGCAATTTGAAAGCGAGCTTTCATTGCACTCACTGGCATCGCTTTTTCCCATTAAAGAAGGTATTTTTCTACCTCTCCGTCTCTCCTGCAAGGAAAGTCTTTTTTCGAAAACCTACCCGTCCTTCCTTACCGTTAAGGAAGGCTCCACCTCTCATCTCGGTCTTCTCCCCTCAGGGAAGAAGAGGAAAACCGCCCTACTCGGTGCTCAGAACCGCTACGCTATAAGGTTGGCGGACCATCAAAGGTCTTCGCCATGTTATGCGGGATGGGACCGCCTTGATGTAATGCTGTAAGGTGATATACCTATTGAAACTTTCGATTTTGCTTCTTCTTTAACCAAATCTCTCTGCTTAACCAAGGCATCATAATCAGGTTGGAATCTATCTGCAAAATTATCCCTGGATAAATGAGTAGAGGCATTTAAACTAATCCTTCAAATTAGGTCAATTTCAAACTATGCTCTATCTCCTCAGCCCATTCTCTGCATCTTTCCTCTGCCACTTCTTCAATAATCTCTGGTTTAAGTTCTCGATAACAATTGTATAAGTCATCGAAATCCACAGTTTCATCATTAGCCTTCAAGCTCTTAATGAAATCTGACTTTCTTTTCTCATCCTCTGGATGACATGAGTCTGGCCATAAATCAAGCCATAGTCTCATTTTCTCTTTTGATTCTTGTGATAACATAAGCATAAATTTAAAATCCTAAAATTTTATTATAGAAAAGTGCAGCCATGCTCTTTGCCCTATCCCCTATCATTTTTTCTTCCCAAACAGAATGCTTATTAGTAAACTCATGCACCCATTTATAGTTGGACTTTTCATAGACTTTCAGTTTCTCTGCGTAATCTATCCTATCCGCTTCAGTATTCAAGTTTCCCTCCAACATAATCAAATTGCCAATGTTAGTTACATTTCCTTCATTACACTCAGGAAGAATATGCTCTATGGAAGAATCATCCTCAAAAATCTCTTTCTTCTGATAATAACAATTGAGCTTTTGAAGCGCATACTTACATTTCATATTAGCTGCCGTAGCTTTCTTGGTAAAACAAAGAGTGATAAATTGCTCTGTAAACTGTTCTTCCGTTGGAATTAATGGAATCAAACAAGCATACAACTTCGACTGAATTATCTCCTTAGTTTGATTCTTACTTGAACTTTTTCTAATTGCTATGGAAAACTTTGAATAAATACCATCCAACCTGTTTGCCTTTCCTGACATCACTGCTGTATATGCAAAATGAAAATTCTCCAAAAACTGTATCACTTGTTTAAAATCTTTGGTAGATATCAAGTTATTATCTTTTACCCATAGCAATGCCATCAAAACTACTCGAACTTGAGCTATACCGAAGTAATTTGAC
>USJD01000291.1 GCA_900554835.1 uncultured Prevotella sp.
GTTTGGTGTCTTCTACTTCTTTAGCCTTAGCGTCGAGTTCTGTGAGTGCTCGCCATGTGTCCATCGAGAGCACCGCTTCTTCTTTGGTGATGTCACCTCCAGTGAGGGCACGGATCTGTGCATTCATGGCAGTCCGTAGCACCTCGCCGATGGGCGGTGCGTAGCCCAGGAGGTCTTCAGAAGAACTGGACATCGGTTGCAGGAAATGCGGAAACAGTCGGGAGAAGTATTGCTTCAGCGACGAGAACCAATAGAAGGCGTTGAGCAAAAGCGGTGTTGTGAGCTGCGACTTCTTGACCTTTGGGTACAGAAGCGTGGCGAGGTGGTTAAGCAAAGCCTCGTTCTTGGTGTGGAGAAAGCCCTGATAATAGTTGTCGGCAGATATGAACGTCGAGAATGGCACGCCCTGGAAGTCGGCTTCGATGGCTCGTGCTTTGCCGAAAGTCCTTATTCTTATTGGGTATGGAGAGAATGATTTGAGAAAGTCAAGGGCGGTGATGGCGCAGACGAACTGATGCAAAGTCAGCGTGGCTTGCTGTTTGCCGTGTTGGACGAGGTAAACGCTGCCGTACAAACGGCAACGCACGAGGACGTTTGCCCATTGGCACAGGCACAGCGTTTGGATTTCCGCCATTGGCTTGTCGGTGGCAAGTTGGCGGAAGAAAAAGAGGAGTTGCGTGTCGGACAAGTCCGCCCACGACTTGGGGAGGGATAAATCGAAAAATGCTTCCATACTGCGAAAGTACGGAAGCATTGTATGGTGAGAAAAGACAAGATTATTTTATAACATAACGGAAGATGTCAAAGCGAGAAAAGCCAATGCTTTCGAGAATTTCCCTGCTTTTGATTTGATTGCTTTTATTGTTGTAGTTTTTTATGAGAGGAATTCTGATAATGGTCTTATCTGCATACCCATTGTCTACAAGCCATTTGAGATTGGCTAATACAAAAGAGTTGTCCTTGCCTGTGTATTGCTTGTAAATAAACTCGTCCATATCTTTGATGTCAATCACTAAAAGGTCAGCAAATTGAGCAACTTTAAAGATATTTTTGTTCGGTACATTCAATGAAGATTCTATGGTGATTTTCCATTCCTCTGGCATTTTTCGAGTAAACTCACTTATAAAATCAGCGTACAGCAGTGGCTCACCACCACCAAAAGTAACTCCTCCACCCGTAGCCAAAAAATAAATATTGTCAGGCATCAAGCGTTCTATCAGTTTATCAACAGTAAGCTTACATTCTGGAGATTCTTTGAAGCATTGGGCGTTTATGCAATATGCACATCTAAGTGGACATTCATGAAATGCAACGAGAGTAGTGATGCCGTCACCGTCTGTAGCCAAGCGGTGACGGTCAATTCCTATCAATGGTGCTTCTAATGGTGGCATAAGTTACTTTAGCATAATATCTATTGGTATCATAATTTTCGCACATGTCGGCTTGCCGTCTTTTAAGGCTGGCTTCCATTTAGGCATCGCTTTTACAAGTCGTAACACTTCCTCTTTCATCTCTTGAGGACAAATTGTTATGACTTTAACATCGGCAAGACTGCCATCCCCCAACACATAGAAAGAAACATTTATGCGCTGCAGATATGCTCCTTGTAAAGTTTCAGGTACACATAAATTTTGTTCTACAAAATGTAGCAGGGCACTGTTGCCGCCAGGATAGAATGGCCCTGTGTCAAAATCTTTATTTTCAACAACCATTTTTCCTTCCTGTTTTTTCTTGCGACGCTTCTTTGTTTTAGGCTTTTGTGGTGCAACTACAACCTCTCCTAAAATATTATCGTCTTCTTCCGTTAGGCAAAGCGTGTTAAAGCCTTTCAAGTCCAGTTCGCTGAATGAATAGACCTTGTTTTTATAACCAATATATTCCAATCGTAGCGTGGAATCCCTTGGAAAGGTAACAGAAAAGTTTCCGTCAATGTCTGTAATGCTGCCGGATCGTTTGTTTCCTACAACAATAATTACACCAACAATAGGAGTTCCGTCAGCATCTTTCACACATCCATTGATTGTAACTTGTGCTCTTGTTGGCAGAGAGTCTGCTGCGATTACTTCATTACCAATAGGTACAGACGGTGACGAAGTTTGGGCATATACATTGTATGGGGTCGCCAAAATGCCAATGGCAACACCTGTAACACAAACAGCCTCTCCCATGCGTTTGCGTAAAGACAATTCCGACTCTATATATTTTCTTTCAGTCTCGCATGCTGGACATGTTCCACTGCAATGTCCTTTGAAGTGGCAAACTCTTGGCTCGTATGCAATGCCATTCATGTCAGCAATCTTTTTTCTGACAGCTTTCAGTACGTCGCAAATTTTTCTACCCCTATCCATAATATTACTAAATTTAACCTCACAAAGTTACACCATAAAAACGGCAATTCCCTCGTTTTATTGCATTATCTCACCCCACCAATCGCAATTGGATATAAATCGTGCTGTGGGAACTTCTCGCAGCCGATATAGAGCGTATCGAAGGCATCGGTGCCGTCGGTACGGTGTTCGAGAAGGTCTTCTTCTGATTCAGGTTGTTTTCACCAAAAAGGTGCAGATGAAGCGAAGCGTAACAGGAGATGATGCCGATGGCTGCTGCCCACAAAGGAAAAGCCCTTGTCCTACGTTGGTTGGGCGCAAGACAAAGGCTTTATCTGGAAAGGCGGATTCGGATGGAGTCCACGTTAATATGTTCATTCAGTGAATCATTAGCATGTAATTTACCAAAAGGGTCAGTATAATAATATTTGAAAATATTTACTCTGGCGCCCATTCCAGTATGTGCTACTATATATTGTGTATTTGGCAATAATTTTATGAATGAAGGGTCGCGATTATATTCTCGTGTGTATGATGAGGATTCAATTACTTCAAATTTATTTGGAATCTTCCTTTCTAAATAAATGGTGTCAACTTCCTTGCATGGTTTCGGGGTTCGTAGGAAAAAGTCATAAGTATATGCTTTGCTAAGGCTGTCCCATGGCTCAATGGAAAAATGCAGCATTTGGTTGATGTAAAAAACTTGTTCTTTTTCAGATAGTTCAAAATCATGATTGTCACAAGAGCACATCAAGAACAAACACATTGTAAATGTTATAATATACTTCATATTGAAAACTTTAATGAAAACTACATATTGACCTTTCTGATAAGTTCACTAACAACATTTTATAGTCCTTATTGTTGCCATTGAGAGGATTAATAACATGATTTTTAGGATTATCTGCAAATGCGTTGGTCGTATTTATTTCATATTTTGTAGTTCTATATGCATACAGATTTGCGAATACAAAAAGATGCATATTTTCTTTATAGCATAAGTATTGTCTAAAATAACAATCTATTGTATTGTTTTTATTAGAATAATGATTTTTATCTTTGTCGTCGAGATATTTTGCAACAAGAGTTTCTACATTATATATGCAATCTTTTGTCATTTGCATATATTCCTGTTTATTCGTTAGAACTTTTTTCCCATTTGCAAATTGAGCATTAGACGATAAAACATGAATTTTGGAATCATTACTGCAATCTTTCGCCCATTTCTTCTCAATTATTGTTGAGTTTGTATTTTGCTCTTTTCTTTCACCTTTACAGGCATACAAACAGAACAAAATTATTACTATGAAATACTTTTGCCACATATAGTAAAATTTCTGATTGAACATTCAACTTTTCTTTTCAAGGATTCTAAGATTAGGTTTCTATAGTCAATATTTGACTGCTTTTAAAATTTTCCCATTGCGATTTGTCCAAGCCTTAATACGACATTCCACAGCACCCAAGCCTGTGGATGAAATTGTATAGGTGGAGTTCGCTTTTAGTTTTATCTTTCTTTCAGATGATGGTATTCCACCACGGCTAACAATATATCCATTTGGAATATAGTTGTTCAAATCAATTTTTGTAGGAGGTACACATAATGAATCTTGCCATATCAAAAATAATGCGCCTTCGTATGATTTTCCATTTGGAAGAACGGAGTCATTTTCAAAACATAAGTCATAAAAATAGCCATTACTGATATGGAAAGATTGTT
>USJD01000292.1 GCA_900554835.1 uncultured Prevotella sp.
GGTTCAGCATTCCGGTGTCAGAGAAACCGCATTTCTCCATGACTCTTCCTGATGCAGGATTTCCGGTGAAGTGGTCTGCCCAGATGTTTTCGAAATGCTTCTCGTTGATGCAGTAGTCGAGCATCAGCTTCAAGGCTTCGGTGCAGATTCCCTTGTTCCAATAAGGCTTTCCTACCCAGTAGCCCACCTCGCAGTCGTTTTCTCCGATAGGGATGTTGCTGGTTTCATGGGTGTAGTAGCCGATGCAGCCGATAGCCTCGCCAGTCTCTTTCAACACAATCGCCCATGTCGTGTCATTATGGAAGAATGTCCGGATTATCTCCCGACTTTCTTCTACAGACTTATGTGCCGGCCATCCTGCTCGTGGTCCTACGTCAGGGTCTGAGGCGTACTTGAAGAGCGCCTTTGCATCAGATTCCTCCCAATAGCGAAGTAAAATTCTTTCCGTTTCCATTTCAATCAATATTCTGAAAATTTATATCTGTCTTCTTATGTATCGGGCAAGACCATAAACATATCTGCGGCAACCAGGGCGATAGTGGAGTAGGCGCTCGAACCATGCAAGATGCTTGTTGAATAGGCGAACCGTAACGCCTACATAGACCATGGCGAAGAGAGTGCCGATTCCCACAATCTCCCATTTCCATGAACCGAGAAGCAGGAAACAGAACACGACGGCTAAGACCACGAGCGTAATGTCCACCCGAATCTTGGCTTTAGGGAAAGGCCAGCCGGTCACCTTGTGGATGGCAATGGAAATGCCCTCGCCAGGCATGGTTACTGAGCCGCATTTCACCTCCATGGCGATTCCGAAACCAAGGATGGTGCAACCGGCTATCTGCACAAGGGCATTGACCAGAATGTTTTCTGAAACCATCCACTGTGTAAGCACCATATTGAGGTCTATGAACATTCCGAAGATAAAGCCGATAGCGAGCTGGAAGAGTTGCACCCACTCGAAGTTTCTTCTCAGAATCAGAATCTGCAGCACCACGAAGATTGCGTTCATCATGATGGTGTAGCCGCCGATAGTCCATCCTGGGATGTAGTCAAGCATCTTTCCTGCCGAAGCCATCACGTAAGGGATGGTGGAAATAACACTTGAACCTAACTGACTCCGCACACATGCAGCGACTCCGAAAGTCATTACATAGAGCGATACGAGCAGCAGAATATGCTGCCATATAAACGATATAACTTCTTCTTTTTTAATCATTATTTCTTCTTTATCGTTTCATTAAATATTTTCCATTGCTTCTCAAATGACAAATCTTTTTCTATCGAATCAAAGTAACTGATGTTGAGATTTTTCTCCCAAGGATTCCAGTTGCCGCAAATTCTGCCATCATGGGCGATTACAGGAAAGAAAATGCCATTATTAGTGTATGCAGACGGCATTTGATGCGGATGAATCACTAATTCCCGGCTTTTATAACCAATCAGATATTCATCAAATGGAGCAATCAGATGAGTCTTTCCACTTCTGAATCCACGTGTGCGACATGATTCGTGCAGATAGAATTGATAGTCTTTCCATTTTTCAACCCTCAGTTCTGAACCAAGCAACTCAATACCTCGTTGGCAATCAGAAGTGCTCAGTCCTGACCACCAGACATAATCTTCGAATGTGGCTGGCGAATGGCTCTGAAAATATTTTCTTGCCAGAAGCATCAGCATTTCATCACGTTCCAGCTTGGCTGTTCGGGGAATCTTCTTCTCCGTGAGACTGTATGTTGCCTTTGTGGGAAGAAGATTACCGCTGCAGAAAGTACCGTTCAATTCGTTAAAACGAATGTGGTAGGATAGGCGATGACTGTCCATAACGATGCCTCTTTCGAGCAAAGCGTCGTTCAGGTCTTTGCTTGTCACAGACTGCATCTCTTCGGTTTTTTGAACGAATATCTCATGAATCTGATTGAGCTCAGAATCATCGATGCTGATTTTGTTACTCTTCATCCATCCTTTTACAACAGAAGTTGCCTTAGGTGAAATCAGATCCAGCATCCACCAATAGTCTTCGTTTGAAACCAGTTGCCAAGTGCCACGCAGCAGGTGAAGACGAACAATCTCACCCTCATCGAATGCTTTTTTGAAAGCGATGGAAGATGGTTTGCGAGTACGCATCATCACCGCCCATCTTACCATCCGGTAATCCTGGGCTTGCATGGCCCCAAAATGAGACACCACCTTTTGGGGAGTATCAAATTGAGGGCAGATGAGCTGCTGCGAAAGCAGGCGTATTGCTATTGGATTCATTGTTTCTTACAAGCTATTTGTTATTAATTCATGTGTAAATACGCCATCAGCGCAATCTGTATTAGCAGAATGGCAGGAATGCCGTATTTGAATTTCTTGTGCATCGTCTTATGGTGCCAGACTTTCATTCCCATCCATGCCCCGATGCTTCCTCCAAGTACAGCCAGCAACAAAAGCGTGGCTTCCGAAATGCGCCACTTGGCTTTCTTGGCCTTGTATTTATCAATGCCGTACATGATGAATGCAACTGCATTGATGGCAATGAGATAGTAGGTGAGGCAACTATGTAATGTCTCCATAATTATCTGTCTATTTCCGTGAAACGATTGAAAGTTCTTCCGTCCCTCGTAACTTTCCCGAAGAACATGTTTTCTGGGCGAACCCAATAGGCTTGGTCTCCATAGAGAGCCTGATAAACCACCATGCGCTCCTGGGTCTCGGAGTCGAAGGCAGAATGGATGAACTTGTATTTGCCGCCCTTGAAGTGCTGGAAATATCTTTCTTCCTTTGCAGAAAACTCCATCAGCATTTTCTGGGCAAGGGGAGCGTACCAGGTCTTCACCTCCTGCTCAGTAGGCGTATGACCGCCAGGGAAATGGAAGGCTTGGTTGTAATGCTGCAGGAAGAGAGGGGAGAAGTGAGCCAGGGTGTCCTGCTCACCAAAAAGTCCCCACACACGATCCTTATAATAGGGGTTGCAATGGTCAAACTGCACGGCTTCCAGCTCCGCAAACTCCTCAATCAGCGCCTCGTCAATCACCAGCCGCTGATTGCCGTCCCTTCTCGGTGCCTTGTATTCATGCTCGCCGATTCGCTCCTTCAGAAACTCCGTCATCATGAAATACGGATTGCCGAGCAGGGCAGGAATGCCCACCACCGGAGCCAGCATCTGGGCGAGGAAAGAGCCGCAGCTGTTGCCCAGAAGCAAGTCGGGCTGTTCCCGGTCGATGATGGAGCGAATCTCCTTCAGTGCCTCCTTGGGGTGCAATGGGAGGTCGGGAGTCAGCACCACCGCCATCCCCTCAAACGCCTCTTTCAAGGCTCTCGCCATCGGACAGCTGCCCGTGGCGAAGAATCCGTGTAGGAATAATATCTTCTTCATGCTCTAATCTTCAATGTCTTGTCTTGTTTGCTTTGTGTCCCTTTTCTTGATAGGTCCGGAGTGATTGCCTCTATTGAGCTTGATTCCGTGCTTGTTGAGAATGCGGAATACGGAACTTCTGCTTCTGAATCCGCTGGCTCTCCAGATTTCATCTATCGGATGTCCTGCAACATAGAGGTTCACTACAGTCTTTTCTCTGTCGAGCTTCTGCGTCTTGCTGGCAGAAACAGGAGGCAGAGACACAATCATCTTCTCCTGCAGCTTGATTACATGCTCTGCTGATTTCCTGAGAGCAAGGACTTCGTCGGGCAGGGAACCCATCATTACCAACACGTCAGATGGCTTTGTTCCCGGAAACAGGATGTTGCTGGAGTCAATCCGGTCGTGGATGCTGATGATGCGAATGACCTTGACCCGGCAGAATTCCAGGAATATTGCCAGTTCACGACTGCCACGCAAGGCGTTTGAAAATTTCGGAATCACCAGTTCATCGCCTCTTTGCAATGCTGCCATCAGTTGTTTCCACAGCGGTCTGTGGCGTTCGTTATCATCACTTTCCTCGATGATTCTTACACAACCGAACTCGTTCATCCATTTGCGGTCTTCTTCCAGTTTGTCATACTGGGATGTAGCCATGATGTAGCCTACTTTTGCCATATCAAAATGTTTTATTGACTGATAACTT
>USJD01000293.1 GCA_900554835.1 uncultured Prevotella sp.
GGGACCTATCCGGAAAGGCAAGACCTCTTATAATATAGGTATGCGCCGTTCCTGGTTGGATTTGCTGTCCCGTCCCTTGACCAAGGCTTTCTCTGAGCCAGACGACAAACTTTCGATAGGTTATTACTTCATGGACCTGAATGCCAAGGTAACCCATCGTTTCAACGACCGTTCGAAGATAGACTTGAGCATCTATCACGGAAAAGACAGCTGGGACGTGAAGGATGATTATGATGAAAGTAAGACGGATGGGTATCAACCCAACCAAAGCTATGACAAGGACTTAACGAAGTCGCAGCTGGATTGGGGAAACTTTAATGTTGCACTCAATTGGAACTACCTGTTCTCTCCGAAGCTCTTTTCAAACATTACAGCGGTGTATTCCCATAATCGTTCCAAGTTGTATTCCTTGGATGATGAGCGTTACATCAATCCTTCGGGAGAGAATGCCACTTCTGTCACTCACTTGGAGCATGGTTATACCTCAACGATTTATGATGCGGGCTATCGTCTGGCATTCGATTACCGTCCGAACCCTCGTCATCATTTCCGTTTTGGAAGCGACTATACGATGCATCTCTTTCGCCCCCAGACAGCTATGCAATTGGATTATACTGGATATGAGGGAAATGCATCAGCCCAAGTTGATACCATCCGAATGAATAGTAGTAATCGTCATGTGGCGCATGAGTGGACGGCATACGCAGAGGATGAAATCAATATCAACCGCAACTGGAGTATGAATGTTGGCTTCAATATGGGCCTTTTTCATATCAGTAATAAGAACTTCTTGAATATCGACCCACGTTTTGCCCTGAAATATCAACTGAGCAATGAGGTGTCGCTGAAGGCTTCCTTTACTCAGATGACCCAGTATGTGCATAAGGTCTCTAACAGCTACTTGTCCTTGCCTACGGATTATTGGGTACCGACTACCCGAAATCTGAAGCCAATGCGTTCTTATCAGTTTGCGGCAGGAATCTATGCCCAGCCCAACCGCCATTGGCTTCTGTCGCTCGAAGGGTATTACAAGTTGTCCAAGCATCTGCTTCAATACAGCAGTTGGGTAGGCATAGAGCCGCCTGCTGAGCATTGGGATTCGCAAGTGATGGATGGCAAGGGGCTCTTCTATGGCGTTGAGGCTGATGCCACTTATCGCACCAATCATCTGACTTTGAGTGGTTCTTATACGCTCTCTTGGAACAAGCGAAAGTATGATGACTTCTATCAGGATTGGTATTACGACAAGTATGACAACCGCCATAAGTTGAATCTGTCCTTGCGGTATGCGTTTAACAAGAAGGTGAGTTGCTTTGCGGTCTGGAACTATCACACGGGCAATCATGCCACGGTGCCAACCCAGTTGGCGGCATTGCCAAGCTTGCCAGATCAAGAAGGCAAGTATTACAGGAATTGGTGGAATTCCGCCTCTTATGTCTATGCCATCCCCAATAATTTGACGCTTCCAGCTTATCATCGCTTGGACTTGGGATTCGATTTCCGTCATGTCACCAAGCATGGACATGAGCGCATTTGGAATTTGAGCATCTATAATGCTTATTGCCATCTCAACTCGATGTACGTCAAGGTGGGCTATAATGGGGTTACGCAGCAGTTTGAGGCGAAAAACAAGGGATTTATTCCAATAATACCTTCATTTAGCTATACTATCAAGTTTTAAAACAAAAGAAATTTCATTGTATATGAATACAAATCATAGAAGAATAAAAATCAATGTAAGTTGGAGATGGGGACTGTTCTTCTTTTTGATGAGCGTGGTCTTTTCTTCTTGCATAGATGATTTTGATGTGAAGAAGCTGCAAGATACTCCCCGATTGGTACTTTATTGTTTTCCAACGGAGGGAGATACCACACTTATCGTTGTAACGAAAAGCTTGCCCGTTTCTTCTTTCAAAGGAGATATAGATACCCAATCACGTTTAACCGTGGATGCAAGTGTCGTATATAAGGTAAATGGGATGCCACAGGAGGTGAAACGTATCGAAAACATAAAGGAAGCGCAGTCCTTTTCTCAAGTTTCCGATAGTTGGTTTCTTTCTACTCTAATAGGACAGTATTATGCCGTAGGAAAGCAGAAGGCTGGAGATAAGATTGAGGTCCAGGTATCGGCAGATGGTCTCTCCGAGGTTTCTGCTTCGACTTCCATTCCCGAGAAGGTTGATGTAAATATAGGTGACATCCATTTGAAAGAGAAATCGTCGGATCATGATGTTTATTTCTCGGTAGATAAGTTGGAAGCGACTTTTAGTGACCCTGCTTCAACCACGGATTATTATTCTGTGAAGGTAACTCGCAAGCAGAAATATGGAAACTTGAAAGGTGTTCCCAAAGAAGGCAATAGATGGCAATATGATGTTTATGCTAATAATTACCAAGATTACCTTAATTATTTGGGTAGGGAGGATGAATATGAATGGTGTTTTGATAGTTTGGCATCAAATATTGTTTGGCCTGAGATGGTGACCACCAGTGAGCCATTGATTAACAAGAAGTCAGAGTTGGATGATGATTTCGGCTTTGACGAATACAAATACTTTGATGATGTTTATATCTTCAATGACCGGACGATAAATGGACAGACCTATACGATGCATTTGGAAGTGAACAGTAATGATTCTTATTGGCACACGTATGATGGTTGGGACCGTTTGTTTGGCTTTACTTATAATGTACAACTTTGCAAGGTTACTCCAGAGTACTATCGCTTCTTGAAGAGCATTAACGATGCGCAGAGCAATAGTTGGGCGGACGCTGGATTGATGCAGGTGACACCTACTTATTCGAACGTAAAAGGTGGTTTCGGTGTAGTGGCAGGATTTAATGTCTGTGAAGCTTCGAAGTATATCGCCCCATTGCCATCGGCACCATCGGATAATCAAGGCGGAATATATACCAAATAAAAAAAGTGAGGAGTATGAAAAGAAGTCTTTTTATCATTTTAGGTGCCTTGTGCTTTGCCATTGCCGGCAAGGCACAAGGTTCTGATGTTTCTGTTCAAAAGAAGAATACGGGTTATAGTATCTTGAATGATACCGTGGAAGCGGTGAAGGATTCTATGACTTTTGAACAGCGTGTGGAGATGATCAATCGCATGAAGCTAAAGCAGGATACCAAACTGCTGCGCTTTGAGGCTGGTATTACGGGCGGACTTTGTGATGCCAATGAAAGTAGCTACATGGTTGAGTTGACATTTGCCTATTATCCCCTGACCTATGCCGGTGTTTCCTGTGGAATAGAATGGAACGACAACCACGGGGATAGACCCTTGATTGAACGTTATGAGGATGATGAATATGATCCGAAGAGGGTGATTAAAATCAACCTGACACCAGGCTTGGCTTTTCGTACTCCTACCTTGTGGTTGAGCAAGCGTCGTACTGCGGGCTTGATGCTGCATTGCGAGCCGGGACTCTGCATCACGCCATTTTATAATGATATAGTATCTTTTACCGAAATCAAGGACGCACAAGGTGTGGGGCATCCTGCATCTTATACAGATGAGCTTTATGGCAATGTAACTATCCGAACCGTGAGGAATCATGGCGGAAAATGGCTGGCTTGGCGCATCAAGTCGGCTTTGACCTTCCGCTCGGGCGATGTATTTCTGTCTTTGGGATGGCTGACAAGCGACTTCAATATCGAAAATGGCAGAAACAATATCCGCTATACGAAGGGTAAGCGATATAATGGCATCGAGAAGTATAAGAATACCAATACGCTCTTTGCATCTATTACAGGACAATTTTAAAGGAAGAAAGGGATTCTATGATGAAGATCAACAAGAATGAACAGGATTTTGTGCTGAAGTATTTTCAGCCGGGCAAGCTGGATACCCGGAAGGCCTTGCAGAAGGTGAAGGCTCGGGTTGGCATTGCTGATGAAGAGGTTTCGCATGCTGCAACTGTATCTTTACGCATGCGTCGCATCCGCTGGATAGCTGTGGCTGCATCTATTCTGGTGCTCTTCACCATAGGAGCCTATACGCTTTTGCAGCCAAAGACGGTGACACTTTCTGCCGATTC
>USJD01000294.1 GCA_900554835.1 uncultured Prevotella sp.
CGCACGCACATGCGAGAGGGTTGTCAGAGTTTTCTGGTTTTATCGGACAGCAATATTAAAAAACATAGTATTGCTTTCGTTGGCTGGCTTGTTGAGTATGCGTTCATAGACAATGTCACCAGGATCACCTACAGAACTGTCAAACTTTTCTGTCCTTTCCATTTTGTATTGTCGCTCTGAATTATCAGGCGCCCAATTATCATCAATATCTAAGCCCTGGTTATCCGTGTTAGGGTCATTGGTTTTCAAGAAGTTACCTATCAGCGTATAGCCTTTTGTATCTTCTGTCAAACCCTTGTTGGTATAAACATTGACACTACGGATTCCATAGCGAGTATGATCGTCATCACCGACTGGTTTATTTGTATTATATTGGTTAGAATTTCCTCCTATACTATTGGTTTCAAAATCTGATTTTGTCCAATTGCTGTTATTCAGGCAAATGGTATATGACACACCTGAACCTTTAGTGATTTTGAAAGTATTGGTATTGTCGCTTTCATTTTTGCAATTGTAATAATCTGCATAGGGCTTAATCTTGCCATTTTGATCTTTCTGCAGTGTAAAATCAAAATTATTATTCCATGGTCTGAATACATTGGTAATGGTTGTACCATCGTCATATTTCTGTCCGTCATCAGATCCTGCTACATAGAATTCAACTTGATTACCGTTTTCGCCTGGCAAATCCTTGTCTGCGATACCTACCATAAAGAGACTGGAACTGATAGAGTGGATACCTGGTTCTTGATTTCTCACATTGGTCATATAGAACTTCTTGGTAGTATTACCTGCCTTCATGCGCACCTCGTAGTTGATGGTCTTCTGCTTCAGAGCGAGTCAGTTCGTTGAAAATCATGATTTCTTTATGCCTATCTTCAGTCTTACTATCTTCCAGCTGCTGTACATAGGTTCCGGACCATGGAGTTGGAAAATGACCATTTGTTTCCAAATACGTATCCTTGTCTATACCAGTGATATCAACAGTTTGTGTTTTTCCTTGAGCTACTCCTTCCTTTCGGATAATTACATTCATTGTCTTATTGTCATCAATGGTAACGGTGCAGTATTTCCATTCTTTACCACCTATTGTTTTGGTTTTATAGTGGTGATTGTATGCCGCATCCCAATCTCCAACTGGATGTACTTCTTTATTATTATCACCGTACCACCAGATGTACAAGGAAAGTTTTTCATTATTTACATCACGGAAATAAACCTTGATATCCTTTGCAAAAAGTTGTAAAGGGAGTAAAAGCAGGAAGCATATCGCTAGTAGTGCTTTTAAATGTTTGGAATCATTAATTTTTATCATCTTTTATAATCTTTAAATTGTTTATTATTCATCTTTTTCGGTTGCAAAGTTATCTAAAATTTAAAGTCGTTATCCTGAATATCAGCCATTTATCTGGTTTTTTTTGTGCAAACGATTGAGCATGTTGCTTTTGGGTAAACGTTTGATACTTGGTTCCGAATATTTTTTGTATATTTCCGCAAAAAAATAGAAATGAATATTTCGACAATCTGACAAAACGGCCAGATAACAAAAAGAAAAATAGTCCGATAAACAAAGATAAAAACAATTATCAACTTACAGTCATAATGAAAGCATTTACATATATTAAAACAAGGTGTATTTGGGTTCACCGAAAAGGAGAAACCAATCCTGATAGATGAACACGATGCCATCGTGAGAGTTACCATGAGCAGTATCTGTACCAGCGACCTGCATATCAAGCACGGTTCTGTTCCTCGTGCCGTTCCCGGAATTACTGTGGGACATGAAATGGTGGGTATCGTAGAAGAAGTAGGGGAGAAGGTTACCCATGTGAAACCAGGCGATAGAGTAACCGTGAATGTGGAAACATACTGCGGGGAATGCTTCTACTGCCAACATGGATATGTGAACAACTGTACTTCTCCTCATGGCGGTTGGGCTTTGGGCTGTCGTATCGATGGCGGGCAGACCGAATATGTAAGGGTTCCTTATGCCACCATGGGCTTAAATAGGATTCCTGACAATGTAAGTGATGAGCAGGCACTCTTTGTTGGAGATATTCTTGCCACGGGTTTCTGGGCTACGAGGATTTCTGAAATCAAGGAAGAAGATACGGTGCTGATTATCGGAGCAGGACCTACGGGAGTGTGCTGTTTGCTTTGCACGCTGTTGAAGAATCCGCAGAAAATCATCGTTTGCGAGAAGTCTGAAGCCAGAAGAGCTTTTATTCAGGAGCATTATCCGCAGGTCTTGGTGGTAGAACCTGAGGATTGTGAGGCTTTCGTCAAGGAACAGAGCTCGCATGGTGGTGCGGATGTGGTAATGGAGGTAGCAGGCGGTCCTGATATTTTCCAGTTGGCATGGCAATGTGCCCGCCCTAATGCGATAGTTACCATTGTGGCGATGTACGACAAACCTCAGCTCTTACCTCTCCCAGATATGTATGGCAAAAATCTCATCTTCAAGACCGGCGGTGTAGATGGTTGTGATTGCGAGGAAATCCTGCATCTGATATCTCAGGGCAAGATAGACACCACTCCTCTCATCACCCACCGTTTCCCTCTTTCAAAAATCGAAGAAGCCTACGATATCTTTGAAAACAGAAAGGATGGAGTCATTAAAATAGCGATATATCCGGATGAGGAATAAAAAAAAGGGAAGAAGAGACTCTTCGTCATGGACTCTTCTTGACGCTTTCCTCTATGATTATTACAAAAGATAAGCTATAGAATAAGTATCTTATATAGGTAAATGTATTTATAACTAATAAAAGGTTTCGTTCCATACTACGGAACGAAACCTTTTTTAATATGATAAGCAATTGCTTATGGTTTCTAAAATTTCTTTTTCTCTATGAATTGGAACATCTTGTTGCCCAACTCCAGTGCTCCATTCGCATCAAAGTGGAGTACGTCGCAGCGAAGGCTGGCATTGGGCGAGATATTCAGGTGAAGCATTCCAATATACGATGGCATCATACGCCCATTGGTTGGGGTTGTTTCTTAGCAGCTACAGGCATCATGCTTATGGCTGCGAGTAAAAAAGCAAAGTACTTTTTCATTCTTCTTCATCCCATGTTTTCCAAGCATTGTATTGCTTACCTAAGACGATATAACTATCCCCGCCTGTGGTTTCTCCTTTACCTTGCTCAGAAGAAACGACACCCGGTTCATTAGAACCGGCCATTAAATTTTCTATGGTCGGTAGGGTGATGATTCTAACCTTCGGCATCTGATATATTTTTCTCATAATTTCTTTATATTTGATTTTTTATCTAACCATTACTTTCTTGCCATTCTTAATATAAATGCCAGGAGCTGATGGCTTATTAATCTTTACACCCTGAAGAGTGAAATAAATGTCAGCCACTGTAGAAGTTGTTGTGGCATTATTTGTATTCACATTTTGGATGCCTGTAGCTTCAGTATCTCCCCATAAGATGCTGGCGAAACACTCCTTGCTGGCACTTGGAGTATATTCAGGGAACTGGGCTGACGATCCGATAATCTTCTCATCGTTGGTTGTTACCTTTGTGCCACCACACAAATCTGCTGGCAAGCGGAGATAAGCACTATTCTTCGATGTCTTACCTGTGATCACACGCTTGAAACATAAGGTGTAATTTTCTTTACCCTTCTTCTTGTAGGCGGTAAACATATAGTTGCGATAAGCAATTTCCTTCGTGTTTTCTTCTTTGTATTCTGTTGTTTTTACTTCTTTCGAAGCAACTGATGGCATCAGATAGTTCTGACCGATATCCTCGCCTGCATTCTGCTTCTCCACAAAGTTGATGGAAGGGAATTTCTCGAAGATATACTGTTGGTCTTCTTTATCTGCATCGCCTACAAATACCAAGTTCGCAGAATCCTTCTTCATATATTTTGCATCATCTTTGTTGTAAGCTAAGATTACTCCTGTATTGGCAGGAATGTAATTGATTTCCTTCAGGTGTGCCTGACCATTTTCATATTGGTCCACGATGAAGACTTTCATCTTTTCTGGTTTCTGATAAGCCACAGATGAACTG
>USJD01000295.1 GCA_900554835.1 uncultured Prevotella sp.
ATAGCCTCATCGTCTTCTACCACAGCGATGGTGCTCTTTACCTTGCTCATGAAATTTTCTTCGGTTCCATTGGCTGCATTCTCTTCGTTTCCTTCCTCTATGTCTTCTTCCAGTTCCTTAATTTCTTCAGCTGCCTGTGGTTCCGGTGCATCTGTCATTTCTTCTGGTTTCAGATGGTCGTTGCCCAGAGGCAGTGTGATGAGGAACTGGCTTCCTTCCTTCCAGTCGGCTTCATCAAGCGTCCTGTTGTTGGCGGCTGTGATGGTTCCGTAATGCAGTTCTACGAGCGAGCGGGTCAGGTCGAGACCTATTCCCGTACCTACATTCCTGTCGTTGGAAGAGGTGGTACTCTGATAGAAGCGCTGGAAGATGGTTTCGAGCTTGTCCTCTTGAATGCCCTTGCCGCTATCCTTGATGGCGATGCGGACATGATGAGGCGAGTGGGAGAGGGTGATACGGATTCTGCCGCCTGCAGGAGTAAACTTGAAGGCGTTTGACAGAACATTCATCAATACCTTGTCAAAGTTGTCGCGGTCTATCCATACCGGAAGAGCCTCGTCTTCGTGTTCAAAGGTGAATTGGATGCTCTTGGCAACCGCCTGCTGGCAGAAGAGTTTGTATTCATCGCCAATAAAGGCAACCATATCGGTTTCGCTCATGTGCATCACCATCTGTCCCTTGTCAATCTTTCTCAGGTCCATCATCTGGTTGATCAGGTGCAGGATTCGTTCCGAGTTCTTACGCATCATGTCGTAGATGCCCTGTCGGTGAGCGTCTTTATCTTCCTTAATCAGCGTGAACAGCGGGGTGAGGATAAGGGTCAATGGGGTACGGATTTCGTGGCTGATGTTCATGAAGAACTTCAGTTTCGCTTCGCCCATCTCTTCGGCATGGATATGCTGCTGCAATACAAGCTGGTCTTCCATCTTGCGTTTGCGGTGCTTGATATAGAGCAGACAGAGTCCCAGGAATGCAAGCAGATAGCAGATTTTAGCCCAGATGCTGGCGTACCAGGCTGGGTGAACGATGATGGAGAACTCCTTGACAGGGGTTTCGTATCCGTTGCAGATAGCTTTGACACGGAACCTGTAGGTGCCGGCTGGCATGTGGGAGAACGAAAGTTCATTCATGCCAGACTGTATGGTTCGCCAATCCTCACCATTGATGCTGTAGGCGTAACTGATCTGCTCTACATTATTATATGTAAGAGTTGACAGCTGGATGGTGAAGGTGTTGTCTTCATGAGATAAGGAGAACTTGTCGCTGTTATATACCCCTTTATCTGTGATAGTATAGATGCCCGATTCCATATCCCGGTATACAGGTTTGTTGCCCACAAGAAGTCCTGATATGGTAACTTTCGCCTGCCAAGGATGCTGTTTCACCTTGTCCGTATCAAACCAGTTGATACCGCCGGTTCCGCCCATCACCAGCATCTTTCCTCCCCAGAGCGTGCAGGCTGCTGCATCGCTGAACTCATTGCTCTGCAAGCCATTGTCTGAGTAGTACTTGTTGATGGTACCTTTTTCTGTATCTACCTGGTTTAAACCACAGGTGGTTCCTATCCAGATTCTGCCCTTGTAATCTTCTATGATGCTGGCTGCGCTGTTGTCTGAAAGTCCAAGTTCTGTATTATAGATTTTCGGATGAGCATATCCCTTCTTCGGATCATAGCAGATTGCTCCGTCTTCTGTGCCAAACCAAACGCGGTTCTTGTTGTCAGAATAGACGCAATGAGAGAAACAGCCCTTGTTCAGACAGTTGATGCCACCGAAAGTGGAAGTCCAGCTGTTCTTCTGCTGGTCATAGCAAGCCAGACCTACAGAAGTGGCAACGAAAACCCGCTTACCATCTTTTGAGATGCTGAGTTTCACGAGGTAATCGTTAGGAATACTGTTCTTCTTCAGGTTGTTATCTGCGCCATATTGCGATTTCCACTGCTTGATGTTCCCATTTGGAGAAAGGCGGAAGAGTCCTTCGCCCATGGTGGCAAACCATATATTGCCCTGCGGGTCTTCCTGGATATCGAAGATGCCCGCCTGGTTGCCAATGCCAAGGCTGAATGGATGGAAAGACCCCCCCGCATCTATAAATCCGATGCCGTCAGTATAGGTTCCTACCCATGTTCTGCCCTTCAGGTCTTTGCAGAGTGCCAATACCGTGGTGTTGCTTAATAAATGGCTGTTGATACTACCGGTTTTTAGGTCAAAGAGGTAAAGACCATCCTTGTCGGTGCCCACCCAGACTTGGTTGCCCTGATTGGCACACAGACTTGTGATGCTGTTTTCGCCTATCACGTTGCGGTTGCCCAAACGGTAGCCCATATAGTTGAAATCATATTGAGCCTGCGACTGCATAAATACGCCCTTCTGGAGCATACTCACCCAGATGTTTCCCGTAAAATCTTCTATAATACTGGTAACCTTGCTCTTGGCAAGATTTACTTCGCGGCTGAACAGGGGATTATTTTGCAAGAATCCTGTTATAGGATTATACACGAAGATACCCATACCGTCGCAACCGATAAACAAGCGCTGGTCGCGGCTGATATAGATGTTGTCAATAGGCAGATTGCCTATGCCGGCTATCTTGGTGAAGACGGTTGAACCAGCCTTGAGAAGGTAAACGCCATCATTCTTGGTAGCAAGATAAATGTTGCCCTTGTTGTCTTGTCTGATATCTTGTGCTTTCAGTGTTTCTGTTCCAGGAATCTGTTTGGTCAGTTTCCCTTTCTTGTCGGCACGATATAGTTTGCCGCTCTCCTGGATAATCCAAAGTCTTCCCTGTTTGTCTTCCAGAATCTTATGTATGAATTTCAGGTTCTCCACTTCGCCCTTCATGGCATAGCATACTTCTGCATCTTCTTTTTTGAGCATAATTCCATATCCCGATGTAACTACGGCAATATCGTTGTTTTTCAGACGATAAACCTGGGTTACATAGGTACTGACAGGCTTGTTCTTAGAGTCCAATAATGGAATATTGGCAAAACTCTTTCCATTAAATAAAAGGAGAGAGTTGTTTGTACCCAACAGAATATGCCCTTGGACATCTTGGGTAATGCAGTTGATATAATTGCTGGTCAGACCTCTGCTGTCTTCTTTGGTTTTTCTGATGACCGTAAAGTTATAGCCATCATAAACGTTGAGACCATTACGGGTGGCAATCCAAATGAATCCATTTGAATCCTGGAACACCTGAGTGGCAAGGTTGCTCGAAAGCTGGTTGTCTGAATTGAAAAGTTTTCCTCGCTGCGCCATCAAGTTCTGCGCAGTGAGAATGAAGATAAACATCAGTAAAAGACCGATGTATCTCTCTATTCTAAGGTTTAATTTCATGGAAATCATCATGATTTTTGGTTTTATAGTCTCTTGTTTTTTTTTATATTCGTTTGCAAAAATACAAAATAAATGGGAGAACAGTGCACGAAAATGTGTGTTTTTTATAGTGACATACCGAAAAGATGTTAAAATGTTACATAAAGTAAAGTTGATGTTACATGTGATACGACAACAAAAGTATTGGTTACTTATCATAAAGTATATATGATAGATTTGGAGTATCTTTGCATCAGTTTTAAGTTTTGTTGATTTTAGTAGTTTTGAATTATGTAGGTTAGTTAGGCTTATAAATAGGTTTAAGATTTTCTAAATGATTTAGATATTATGGTTTTTATATAGAATCATGATTAATTGGTTTTCGGGAATGGTGCGTAGTGATTACGCGCCATTCCATTTTTAAAGACCATCAACCTTTTCTGTAAACTTGAACTTGGCTTTCCTTCATAATATAATAAGGTGACTGACAATATATGATAAATCTAAAAATAATTATAACAATGAACAGAAAGAGATTATTGATTTCGCTCGCTATGGCTATGCTGTCAATGGTGGGACTGGCTGCCGATAATCTGCCGGCACTTCGAGTGCAGGGTAAGAATCTGGTAGATGCCAATGGTAAAACTGTGGTTCTTCATGGC
>USJD01000296.1 GCA_900554835.1 uncultured Prevotella sp.
GTCGCCGCCTCCTTTCAATGAAGAGCCTCAGATTTCGAAAGATTTCTGAGGCTTTCTTGTTTTCTTCCCGCGGATCTTTTTCTTCTCCGCTGGTTTTTTCTTCATCGGATTTCACGGATGAATCGGATGGCAATCTTGCTTATCGGATTACTCACGGATTTCCGCGGATATTTGGCCGCTGGCCAATGGCTCGCGCCAGAAATGGGCTCCTGTTGTTTTTGTCACGCAGATTTCGCAGATGACGCAGATCTTTTCTCATTGATTATTTAAGTCCCACAGATTTCACGGATTTACGCAGATTTTTTCTCATTGATTATTTTGTCCCACAGATTTCACAGATTTACGCAGATTTTTTCTCATTGATTATTTAAGTCCCACAGATTTCACGGATTTCCGCAGAGTTTTTTGGTTCTTTCTTCTTTTTAATTTCTATTAATCATAATATAAAGGTCTATAATTTAAGAATTTCTGAGCGGATTAATGTTGCTCAGAAATTCTTAAATTTTATTTTTTTATAAAAGTTAGCTTTTTGGGTATTTTTACCCACTTCCTATTGCGGGCAATTTTTATATTGCTGCCAGTAATCTGCTTTAGACTATATGTACCATCGCTTTCTAAGGTTAGGTCTGCTGTAAGATCTTCACTTCCATAATCGTTGATAATGGATAGGTGAGCGATTTTCCCCTCAATAGCAGCATTTGTTATCAACCATTTTCTGCTGTCCTTTCTGTCACCCAAAAAGCCTGCAATAGTACCGAAGATTTCTTGTCCTGGTACTTTAATATCATTCTGATAGAAGTTAATTTGTAGATAAACTTCATATTCATTATTAGACAAATAACCTTTAAAGATTGTGCTGTCTTTTTGCGCAAATGATGTCAAATATGACATGCATAACATAAGTGCTAATATTATCTTTTTCATTGTTTAGTGAATTTACTGCGACAAAGTTATTTATTTAAATCAAGAAAACGACTTTTTTTTCCAATAAAGTTTCTTTTTTGTTCGTTTTTTGCAATTATTTAGTTATCTTTGCGGTGTTTTATTGATATTTTATGGGAACGGACAAATTATTTCCAGATTATATATTTGAGTCTAGTTGGGAAGTATGTAACAAGGTAGGCGGTATTTATACTGTTTTATCAACACGCGCCAAGACTCTTACAGAAAAGTTGCAGGATCATTTAATCTTTATAGGTCCTGATTGTTGGGGGGATAAGGTTAATCCTTATTTCTCAGAAGATAATACGCTTTATGCGGAGTGGAAAACCGAAGCACAAAAGGAAGGCTTAATAATTAAAATTGGACGTTGGAATATACCAGGAGAACCGGTAGCAATTCTTGTTGATTTTACTCCTTATTATGCTGTTAAAGACCAGATTTATGGTCAGCTATGGAATGACTATCAAGTTGATAGTCTTCATGCATACGGAGATTATGACGAGGCTTCTATGTTCTCTTATGCTGCAGCATTAGTTGTGGAGAGCTTCTATAAGCATGTTATCGAAAAAGATAAGAAGGTTATCTATCATGGAAATGAATGGATGACCGGACTTGGTGTGCTTTATATTAATAAGCATTTGCCTGAGATCGCTACTGTCTTTACCACACATGCTACAAGTATAGGAAGAAGTATTGCTGGTAATAATAAGCCGCTTTATGATTATCTTTTTGCTTATAACGGTGACCAGATGGCTGGTGAACTGAATATGCAAAGCAAGCATTCTATAGAGAAACAGACGGCAATGTTTGTTGATTGCTTTACGACGGTTAGTGATATTACTGCTACAGAATGTAAGGAATTGCTTGACAAACCGGTGGATTTTGTATTGCCTAATGGATTTGACAATAGTTTTGTACCTAAGGCTGCTGCTTTTACCAAGAAACGTAAGGAAGCTCGCAAGCGTTTGCTCGATGTAGCAAATGCTTTAATGGGTACAGACTTAGGGGATGATACCTTGATAGTTTCAACAAGTGGCCGTTACGAGTTCCGTAATAAAGGTATTGATGTCTATATTGAAGCCATGAACCGTTTGCTTCGAGATGGTAATTTGAAGAAGAATGTTTTGGCCTTTATTGATGTCCCTGGTTGGGTAGGAGAGCCTCGACAAGATCTTCTTGAACGCTTGGAAAGTGGCAAGAAATATGATACACCTTTGGAGGTACCTGAGATTACTCATTGGTTGCACAATATGAGTCATGATAATGTGTTGGGTATGTTGAAATATTTTAATATGCACAACCGCAAAGATGATAAGGTTAAGTTGATATTCTTGCCTTGTTACCTGACAGGTAATGATGGTATCATCAATAAGAGTTATTATGACATCGTGCTTGGTAATGATCTCTGTATTTACCCTTCATATTATGAGCCTTGGGGATATACTCCTCTGGAGGCAGTAGCTTTCAAGGTGCCATGTATCACGACTGATTTGGCAGGATTTGGACTTTGGGCTAATCAGGTGAAAGGAGGTTATAGCGAGATAGAAGATGGCGTAAAGGTCATCAAGCGTACAGACTACAACTATTCTGAGGTTGCTGATGCGATTAAGGATACTGTGGCCAAATATTCTGGTATGACAGATGCTCAAGTAAAGAAATGTCGCAGCAACGCGGATAAACTCTCGAAAAAAGCATTGTGGAGTCATTTTATAGAATACTATTATGAGGCTTATGATTTTGCGCTGCGTAAAGCCGAAAAACGAATGACTGATCTGACAGCGAAAAAGTAAATCATGCTGAAAGTGAAAGTAGATTAGTAAGGATAGGATAAATAAAACTTATTACTTTAAATATAACAAACTTTTATATAAAACACAATGAAAATTAAAGCTGATTATGCAAATGCTCCTCAATGGAAGGAGACAACAGTCAAGTCGAGCCTTCCTAAAGAATTGAAGTGCTTGGACGAGCTTGCTCATAACATGTGGTGGGCTTGGAATTACGAAGGTCGAGACTTGTTCAAGAGTCTTGATGAGAAATTGTACGAGCAGGTTAATGCAAACCCTGTGTTGCTTTTGGAGCGTTTGAGTTATGATCGCAAGGAAGCTATCGTGAAAGACAAGGCTATGATGGCTAAGGTGAAGAAGGTTTACAAGATGTTCCGTGATTATATGGATGTAAAGCCTAACGCTAAGCGTCCTTCTGTAGCTTACTTCTGCATGGAGTATGGTATCAACCAGGTGGTTAAGATTTACTCTGGTGGTCTTGGTATGCTTGCTGGTGACTACTTGAAGGAGGCATCTGACAGCAACGTGGATATGTGTGCTGTTGGTTTCCTCTACAGATATGGTTACTTCAAGCAGTCTTTGAGCATGGATGGTCAGCAGATTGCTAACTATGACGCTCAGAACTTCAACTCTCTCCCTCTCGAGCGAGTATATGATGAGAATGGTAACCCATTGGTAGTTGATGTGCCTTACACAAACTATCAGGTTCATGCATACGTATGGCAGATGAACGTAGGTCGTATCAAGTTGTATCTCCTGGATACAGATAATGATATGAACTCTGAGTTCGACCGTCCTATCACTCACTCTCTCTACGGTGGTGACTGGGAGAACCGCTTGAAGCAGGAGATCCTGCTCGGTATCGGTGGTATACTCGCATTGAAGAAGATGGGTATCAAGAAGGATATCTATCACTGCAACGAGGGTCATGCTGCTCTCTGCAACTTGCAGCGTCTCTGCGATTACATCGAGGAGGATGGCTTGAACTTCAACCAGGCTCTCGAGTTGGTTCGCGCTTCTTCTCTCTATACAGTTCATACTCCAGTGCCAGCTGGTCATGACTACTTCGACGAGGCTCTCTTCGGCAAGTACATGGGTGGCTATCCACAGCGCCTCGGCATCTCTTGGGATGAGTTCATCGGTATGGGTCGTGAGAATGCAGACGATCACAACGAGCGTTTCTGCCTCTCTACCTTCGCTTGCAACACTTGCCAGGAGGTTAACGGTGTAAGTAAGCTC